>JBHELA010000280.1:0-39376 GCA_041859005.1 Ignavibacteria bacterium | reverse complement strand
CCGGAAACAATAAAACAAACATTATCTATTCTGCCGTCTAAATCCCCGTCGAGATCCAATGTGTCAGGAACCATGTTAGCAACGTACTGGCAAACACGATTTAATAATGAATGTTCCCTCTCAGTTTTATTGGATGAAGTATATCCTAATGGATTAGTTGTTTCATTGTATGGTTTAAAGTATGCCCTAACAGCAGTATCCTGATAAGATGCAACAATTGCATTCGAATTTGTTGGATAGAATGTAGTACCAATATGAAGTTGATTATAAGAAACTTCCTTAAAATAATTCTTCATGGAATTTGTACCCGGGACACTCTGATTAAATAATCTGTCATAATATGCCAATGAATCAGTAAACTCATTTTCTCCTGCAAATCTGATATAAACAACAAGATTGTTAATTACACCTGTTTTCGGAGCATCTCCTATATCTTTAGGTGAATTTGAATAGAACTCAAGTCGTTTTCGTATAATGTCACTTTCTGGTATTGTTAACCACTTTTGAATCCCTGTTAAAAGAGGATTTGTAACGCCTACTACATAATTTGATGCTACAATAGAACCTCTATCAAGGATTGCATAACAATAATAACCTGTCTTTGAATTTTGAATTATGGTGTAACCATCTGTATCATGAAGCCAGTTGTAGAATTCATCACCACTTGCATAAATATTCAGTTGGGTTCCATTTGGTTGTAATACTGTGACTGGTTCAAATGAAAGATAAGCAGAAAACACCTTTAAGGAGAAAATCAAAGAAATTACTACAAGAAAAATAATCTTTTTCATAATGCGATTAGTAAAATATAAATATTATAAATATAATTAATTTATTAAAAGTTTTCTCAGATAAACTGAATATACAAACTTTCTGAAATTGTTTTTTCTGTATTCTAGGGTAAAACCATTATCGGAAGCAATTTTTACAAATTCTTTTACGGTTTTGAAATTCATAACAGATGTATGAAGATAGGCATAAGCAGTATTACTGCGAGAAATAATCCGTCCAAAAACAGGCATAATTTTCGTAAAATAAAACTCAAACAAAGGACTTCGCTTTTCTAAACTGAACATCTCCAGCACAATAAGCATTCCATCAGGCTTTAAAACCCTGTAAATCTCTTTTAAAGATTTCTCTATGCTTTCGAAATTCCTAATCCCGAAAGATATTGTAACTATATCTATGCTTCCGCTTTCAACAGGCATATTTTCCGAATCCGCTAACTGTATTAAGACTTTTTTGCTAAGTATTTTTTCCCGCTGTACGTCAAGCATTTTGGGAGAGATATCAAAAGAATAAATTTTTTGAGGTTCAAGTTTAAGCAATTCTACTGCCATATCGCCAGTACCTGAAGCAAGATCAATAATTTGTGCTGCTTTTATTTGATTTTCAAAGATATGGTTAATTATTTTCCTGCGCCATGTTTTGTCTAAGTTTGCCGTGAAAGTATGGTTAAGAAAATCATACCGTTCAGCAATATCGTCAAACATCGCACTTATATTTTCCTTGGATTTATCCAGCTTCATTATTAATTAAACCTTATTGATTTAACCGGATCAAACTTTGAGGCCAGATACGCAGGTATTAACGTAGCCATAAATACCAATATGATTGTGATGAATGATACAAACACAATATATTCTGGAACAATGAGGATTGGTACGCTTTTCATGTAATAAAATTCCGGTAATGAGAAAAACTTGAACTTCAACTCAGCAAGTGCAATGCCAAGTCCGAGAATGTTCCCGAGTACGATTCCGATTAAACCTATTATTATCCCATCAAAAATAAATATCTTCATTATGTCATTTCTGGAGGCACCTAACGATTTTAATATTCCCACCGATTGTGTTTTCTCAAGTACCAGCATAAGCAGAGTACCAACAACATTAAAAGATGCAACGATTATAATAAGCCCAAGTACAATAGGTGTTGGTGCTTTTTGTAATTCCACCCACGTGAACAACCCCTTGTACAATTTAAACAATGAACGAGGATAAAAAGGATATCCTAGTACTTGTTTTATTTTAGAAACTGAAGCTTCAACATTCTCTATATCCTTTACATTCAACTCTATTCCTGTTACATAATCATCATAATTAAAAAGAGATTGAGTTGTTTTAAGATCTGTGTATATTAAAATATCATCATAATCCCGCAAACCTGTTTCGTAGATACCGCTAACAATAAACTGCTTTATTTTTGGTGGATTGAGAGGTGATGGTATTCCCTGAAGCCCAAATACAATTACTTTGCTTCCAATCTGAATGTTTAATTTTTCAGCAAGTTTATCACCAACAATTAATCTCGAAAAGATGGTGTCAACAGGATGAATATTATATTCCCCTTTTATGATGTTGTATCTGGTCGATGATAAGTCGGTCTCCTGTATAACTCCCTTTAGCATTATCCCTTCAACATTTTCTTTGAATCTAATTACTGCTTCACGTTGTACATAGGCAGTGACAGCAGTAACATCGGGTATGGAATCATTTATAGTATTTATTACATCATTATAATTCTTTACTCCCTCAGGCTTAAATGAATGAATCTGTATGTGTGAAACAAGTCCTGCAACTTTATTCAATATTTCCTTTTCAAAACCATTTAAAATCGAAATGGCCACAATGAGAGTCGCTACTCCGAGAGTGACTCCAAAAATGGAGATGTAAGTTATGAACGAAATAAACTTAGAATCCTTTTTTGAGAATAGAAAACGTTTTGCTATAAAGTACTTATAATTCATTTAACTGAGTAGATATGCTCTTATAAATTCATCTATTTCACCGTTCATAACTGATTGTGTATCAGAGGTTTCATAATTTGTTCTGTGATCTTTTACCATATTGTACGGATGGAAAACATAAGATCGAATCTGACTTCCCCATTCAATTTTTTTCTTGGACTTCTCAATATCATTAAGTTTTTCAAGCTGCTTTTCCTTCTCCATTAAATAAAGTTTAGAGCGGAGCATTTTCATTGCATTCTGTCTGTTCTGCAGTTGAGATCTCTCATTTTGGCACTGAACAACAATTCCTGTTGGTAAATGTGTAATTCGTATAGCTGTTTCAACTTTATTAACATTCTGCCCTCCTGCACCTCCTGCTCTGAAGGTATCAATCTTGATATCAGCAGTGTTGATTTCAATATCAATATTATCATCAATAATCGGGGAAACAAATACAGCCGCAAAAGATGTATGCCGCTTTTTATTTGCATCAAAAGGAGAAATTCTTACTAAACGATGAACTCCATTTTCGGCTTTTAGATAACCATAAGAATATTCGCCTGATATTTCTAAAGTAGCACTTTTTATACCTGCTCCGTCTCCATCAAGTCTGTCAACAAGATTAACTTTGAACTTATTTTTCTCTGCATACCTAATGTACATTCTCATAAGCATTTCAGCCCAATCCTGGGCTTCAGTACCCCCTGCCCCGGAATTTATCGTTAGTATAGCATCATTTTTATCGTCTTTATCCGACAGCGTATTCTTGAACTCCAATGCTTCCAGATATTTTTCAAAAGCCGCAATTTCTTTATCTACATCAACTGCTAAAGAATCATCATTCTCAGCCTCACCAATTTCCATTAAAATATCTACATCCGAAAGCATTTTTTCTGCAACAGTAAAATCTTCAATCCATTTCTTTAAATTTGATATTTCTTGAAGAATTGCCTGTGCAGATTTTTGATCTTCCCAGAAATTATTATCCTGAGAGGTTATTTCTAATTCAGATAAACGCGATTTCTTATCGGATATTTCAAAGATACCTCCTTAGAGTTTCCAGTTTATCTCTCGAGTCTTTTAGTCTGTATTTCTGTTGGTCAAACAATATATTCTAATATTTATTATTATTCAAAATTAACTAAAATCAGTGACTATAAAAAGATTATTCAAGCTTTAGGATGAGCTTGTTTATAAACCTTTTTCAGTTTTTCCGGGTTTAAATGCGTGTAAATTTGTGTTGTTGAGAGATTTTCATGCCCTAGTAAATCTTTTACTGCGCGAATATCAGCACCATTATCCAATAAATGAGTAGCAAAAGAATGCCTAAGAACATGTGGCGATTTTTTTCTTAAATCAGTTACTGATGACAGATTTTTATTTACCATTCTTCGTACTTCAACTGGACCAAATTTCTTGCCTTTCTTATTGACAAACAGAGAATCAAGTTTATTGATGTTTACTATATCTCTGATATGAAGATAATTCTTTATAGCTGTGTCGGCTTTACTTCCAAAAGGTATAATGCGCTGCTTCGATCCCTTTCCCAGTACTTTAACCGTCTTATTGCTGAAATTCACATCAGAGAATTTAAGATTAATTAGTTCGCTTAATCTAATACCCGTACCGTAGAATAATTCGATAATTGCTTTATCAATAAAACTGAGTTCTTCACTCCCGATTTTATCAAGAAGTTTATTTATTTCATTCTGCGAAAGATAGGAAGGAAGTTTTTTAGCAATCTTCGGGAAACCAAGACTCGATGCAGGATTACTTTTAATAATTCCTTTCTTATAAAGATATTTAAAGAAAGATTTTAGCACTGAGATTTTTCTTGATACAGAACGGTTAGAAAACTTTCGAGCTTTCTTTATATCAAGTTTCTGCATTTCAAAAAGTTCGGATATAAATGACTTAAGTAAAAGTATGTCAATAATATTGATATCTATATTTAACTTACTTTTTTCCACTTCTGAATGTTCAGTTTTGCCATAATAAGTAAGTATCATGAAATTATAAAACTGTTTTAAATCGGTCTTATAAGAAACAAGTGTGTTTTGAGAGTAATTACGTGCAATATATAAATAATCTAAATATTCTTTAATTAGTATTACAAGATTATTTGACTTCTGCATGTTCATCTTTAAGTAAATCCTTATGTTTACACTTAGAGCAATATAAGAACTCTCCGTCTTTCACAGTTTTCTTTTTAACTAGATAATCGTTTCCACAGTTTTCACATTTCTTTAGAACAGGCATTCCATTCTCAATAAAATCACATTCGGGATAATTCGTACAACCGTAAAAAATAGTTCTACGTTTTCCGCCTCTGCGCTCAAGTATCTCTCCCTTCTTGCACTTTGGACATTTTATGCCAAGTGTTACAGGAAGTATTCCTCTGCATTTAGGGTAATTAATGCAGCCATAGAATTTACCATACGGTCCTACTTTTAATAGCATTTCAGATTTGCATAAAGGACAGATTAAGTTCTCAACAGGCTTCTGTTCAATAGGAGCATTAGCTTCGTGTGATAAGGTTCCTTTGCATTTAGGATAACGGTTACAGGCATAGAAAAGTCCGTTCTTTCCCCATTTTTTAACCATAAGACCACCTTCAGTATCTCCGCATTCAGGACATTTTATGTCGGTTTTTTCTATTAATGATTTCTTTATACCGGGTGCAGCAGCTTCAGCTTGAAGTAAGTCGTTATTAAACGGGATGTAAAAGTCATCGAGTACATTTTTATAAGAATTCTCTCCGTTAGCTATTGTATCAAGTTCTTCCTCCATGTCTGCAGTAAACTTAGTATTAATAACATCAGGAAAGTATTCCTGAAGAATCTTGTTCACCTGAATACCGAGTTCAGTTGCAAACAGTTTACGCTCTACAAGATCTACGTACTTTCTGTCTATAACCGTTGATACAATTGATGCAAATGTACTCGGTCTACCTATTCCAAGAGTATCTAGTTGTTTAATAAGACTACTTTCAGTATAACGAGCAGGCGGAGAAGTAAAATGCTGCTGTTTATTTAGATTAGCAGCTTTAAGCATATCGCCTATATTTATATCATCAGGCAGCATTGATATCTCGTCATCTTCACCTGAATTGTTCTGATCTTCAGTTATATCCTCGTATACTTTAAGAAATCCGAAAAATTTAGTAACCCTGCCAACCGCTTTAAATATGTAATTAACTTTATTTCCAGATGGATTTATAGCTTTTATAAGGATTGTTTTCTGATCAAAGACAGCTGGCATCATTTGTGAAGATACAAACCTTTGCCATATTAGAGTATAGAGCGAAAGAACGCTTTTATCAAGTTTTTTAAGCATATCGGGGGTCATAAATACGTCCGTAGGTCGAATGGCTTCATGTGCATCTTGTGCTTTTACTGCTTTCTGTTTCCCTTCTCTTACTGTACCGGATAAATACTCGTTGCCATAATTTTTAACTATAAAATCACCAGCCATCTTCTTAGCATCATCACTAATTCGTGATGAGTCTGTACGCATATAAGTAATTAAGCCAACATTACCATCTCCCTTTTTGATCTCAACACCTTCATAAAGTTTTTGCGCAAGCTGCATAGTTCTTTTTGGAGCGAATCCAAGCTTAGACGATGCTGTCTGCTGAAGAACAGAGGTTGTGAAAGGAAGGGGTGGATTACGTTTAACTTCTTTTACCTGAATATCAGTAATCTTGAATTTGTTATTTCGTAAATCTTCAATAATCTTATGAGCTTCATCAATGTTGTGAATACAAAGTTCATCACCATTATACTTTACAATCTCATCGTTTATTTTATATAGCTTTGCGTTGAATGCTTTTGAGCTGCCAGATGGTTTTGAAAATATTCCGAATATTGACCAATATTCCTTTGGGATAAACTTTCTGACTTCTTCTTCTTTATCGCAAATAAGTTTTAGAGCAACAGACTGAACCCGCCCTGCAGAAAGACCATAGAAAAAAGATTTCCAGAGAAAAGGACTTACCTTGTAGCCGAGTATCCTGTCCATAACTCGTCTTGCCATTTGCGATTCGACAAGCTTATCATCAATATCTAGTGGATTACTCATAGCAGAATCGACACCTGACTTAGTAATTTCGTTAAATAATACTCTCTTGATGTTTTTATTTACATTTATTATTTCATCGGCAATATCGGATGCAATAGCTTCACCTTCACGGTCTGGGTCTGTCGCTATGTAAACACTACCAGACGATTTTGCGAGCTCTTTGATTCTGTTTACAACTTTTTCTTTTCCTTCTATAATGCTGTAAGTTGGCTGATAACCGTTTTCAAGATCAATGTTAATTTTATTCCTGGGTAAATTCTTTATATGACCAACTGTTGCTTCAACAACATAATCCTTACCAAGATATTTATTTATTGTCTTTGCTTTAGATGGTGATTCAACTATAACTAATGATTTTTTCATGTATTCTTAATTTATTAAACCTGCTAATTTTAAATAATAGTTTTCCTTTTTTCTCATAACTGTTTTTCTGACATTGGTATTATCCTCCATACCACACAAATGGAGCAACCCATGAATTAATACTCTAAACAGTTCAATAAGATAACTGCTTTTGTATGTTAAAGAGTTTCTTTTAACAGTTTCCATCGATATAACAATGTCGCTTTCGATGAGTGCTGTGTCATCATACCTGAATGTTATTATATCAGTTTCATAATCGTGTTTTAAGTATTTCCTATTGAATTCTTTTATTGTAGAATCATCACAGAACAAGATATTAATAGCATCAAGAGATTTTCTTTCTGATACAAGTACATAATTGACAATGCTTTTAATGGATACTTTCAGATCTTTTCTATTAACATTTTCCGGTAATAAACGGGACTGGAATGTAAAACCTACTTTTACTTTTTTCACGATATATAGAATTGTTTTATTCCGACTCAATAACTGAGAGTGCAACTGCTGAAAGCAGTTTTTCGGAATTAAGATTCATAAAATCCGCGACAAGAGTTGATCTATCAACATTTGCGTATAATGAACAATCACCCTTTTTGGAAATTATTAAACCTGATATTTTATTACCAGATTCTGTGTAGAAGATTACTTCTTCAAGCATATTACTTATAATAAAATACCTGCAAGATTGCAACTGTAAATGGGAATTTTCAGAGTATAAAGAAATAAGATTATCTTCAGACGGGTCTAAATAAATGTCCAGAGCAATATTGCTTTTAAGAATTGAATTTTGAATTTTTAATGAATACGTTTTCTCATTCTTTAGGAATTTCATTTCAAATAGATTTTCCAGCTCCCGAAGATTACTTTCGTTTAATACTTTTTTATTACTACTGATATTGTCCATTTATTGAATACGAATTTCTGTGATTTAATTTGTTGAGCTAGCGATCAGAGTTGAACTGACGACCTGCTGATTACGAATCAGCTGCTCTACCAACTGAGCTACGCTAGCTTAAAAAGTTTATATACTAAGTTCCTTCTGAGAAATCATTATTATACTTAATCTGATCCTTAGTTAACTTGTCAATCTTGATATTCATTGTAGATAGCTTAACACCTGCAATCTGTTCATCCATTTCTCTTGGTAATACGTGAACACCAAGAGGAATTTTCTTACCGGCTTTGTATGAATTGACAAGAGCCAGCTGAGCATTAAACTGATTAGCGAATGACATATCCATAACTTCAGAAGGATGACCTTCAGCAGCTGAAAGATTAACAAGTCTCCCTTGTGCTAGAATGTATATTTTTCTCCCGTCTTTCAATAAGTATTCTTCGCAGTTTTGTCTAATAGTTCTCTTTGATTTCTTCATCTTTTCGAGATCAGACAGGTTTATTTCACAATCATAGTGACCTGTATTGCAGACTATTGCACCATCTTTCATAGAAGCAAAATGTCTTCCTACGATTACGTCTTTTACACCAGTGGCAGTTACAAAAATATCACCAACTTTTGCAGCTTCATCCATCTTTAACACTCTATGACCTTCAAGAGTTGCTTTGAGAGCTGCTGTAGGTTTTATTTCCGTAGCGATTGTTGATGCACCAAAACCTTTCGCACGGTTTGAGACACCACTTCCACAGTGCCCGTAACCAGCAACAACAAAATTCTTTCCTGCAATAAGAACGGAAGTTGCTCTTAATATACCATCGAGAGTTGATTGACCGGTTCCATAAACATTGTCAAAATCCCATTTTGTAACTGAGTCATTGACAGCATAGACAGGATATTTCAATGCACCCTGTTCAGCCATCTTTCTTAATCTATGTACACCCGTTGTAGTTTCTTCTGTACCGCCAATAATTGAAGGTATTAAATTATTATATTTATTATGAACTGTAAATATTAGGTCGGCTCCATCATCAAGTGTCAATTGTGGTTTAAAATCAAGTGTTCTATCAATACACCAGTAGAATTCCTTAGTATTCATTCCATGCCATGCATATATTGATACACCATCAGCAGCTAAAGCTGCAGCAACATCATCCTGAGTGGAAAGAGGATTGCAGCCACTCCACGAGAGTTCAGCACCTGCATCTATAAATGTTCGAATTAAAACAGCAGTTTCTTTAGTTACATGCAGACACCCTGCAATTTTAAAACCCTTGAAAGGTTTTGTCTTTTTATATTTTGCTCTTAACGCTGCAAGTACCGGCATTCTTGATTCAGCCCATTCAATCTTAGTGCTTCCCTGAGCAGCCAGCTTTAGGTCTTTAACTTTAAATTTGTTACTCTTTGCCATGTTATATGTTTAATTATTATAAAATACTATATTTCTAAATTTGAAAAAATTTAAATATTTATCACTTTTTCTTTAGTTCAATACCAAGTTCGTCAAGCTGATCCTCATGCACTTCACTTGGACAATTATCCATAAGAGATGAAGCGCTTACGGTTTTTGGAAAAGCTATTACATCTCTAATTGATTTTGTTCCGCAGAGCATAGCTACGAGTCTATCAAATCCGAATGCAACTCCACCATGAGGCGGTGCACCGTACCTGAATGCTTCGAGTATAAAACCAAATTTTTCTATTGACTCTTCGTCTGAAAGTCCAATTATGTTAAAGACTTTCTTTTGAATATCACTATTATGGATTCTTATACTACCGCTTCCGATTTCATTACCGTTGTAAACAAGGTCGTAACAATTTGCTCTTATACTAAGTATATCTGCTTTATCAGTGCTGTTTAACAAATGCATATATTCTTCTTTCGGTGAAGTGAAAACATGATGTTCGCCTGCAAATCTTTTTTCCTCGTCATCATAATTAAAGAGTGGAAAATCTACTATCCAAACAAATTCGTGTTTACTGTCATCAAGTAATCTGAATTCTTCAGCAATCTTAAGTCTAAGCTGACCAAGACCTTGTTGTACTTTCTTTTTATCACCGGACAGAATAAAAACATAATCACCGTTTACAAGTTTCAAAGAGTCCTTCAGATTTTTAATAATATTCTCGTTAAGAAACTTAAGTATTGAAGACTGAAGTTCACCATTTTCATTCACTTTCATGAATACCATACCTGTAAAACCGAACTTCTTGACGAACTCTGTGTATGAATCAGATATTTTCCTCGTAATATCAATTTTAGAATGAGATGCGTTAGAGTTTAACTTTATACATGAGACAGAACCACCAGATGAGAATACATCTTTGAAAACTTTGAAATCCGAATCTTTTACTAAAGGAGTAATATCATTTATTAACATTATATCTTTGATTCGCATATCCGGTTTATCAATACCATATTTATTCAGCGCATCGTCATAAGCAAGTTTTGAAAAAGAATCCGGAAGTTTATGACCAAGAACTTCATACCATATTTTACTAAATAATCGCTCTGAAATTCGAAAAACATCTTCCTGCGTAACGAATGACATTTCAATATCAATTTGCGTAAACTCAGGCTGCCTATCAGCACGAAGATCCTCATCTCGGAAGCATTTGCAAATCTGTACATATTTATCCAGGCCAGATACCATAAGAATCTGCTTATAAGTCTGAGGAGATTGTGGCAAAGCATAGAATTTCCCAGAGTGAACTCGCGAGGGTACAAGGTAATCCCGAGCGCCTTCTGGAGTAGATTTCATAAGAATTGGTGTTTCAACTTCTATAAAATCATAATCGGCAAAGTAGCGATGAACAATCTGATAAACATGGTTTCGGAGAACGAGATTATTGAAAACTTTTTTACGCCTTAGATCCAAATAACGGTACTGAAGACGCAAATCCTCACTAGCTTTTACATCTTCTTCAACAACGAAAGGAGTAATATCAGATTCGTTAAGAATCTGGATTTCTTTTACTTCGATTTCTATACTTCCTGTAAGTATGTTTTTATTTATACTTTCTCTTTTTATGACTTTACCAGATACAGAAATCACATATTCATTCCCGAGTTTTTCCGCGATGGAATGTAGATTCTTATTATCAGGCATTACTTTAATCTGAGTAATACCGTAACGGTCTCTGACATCGATGAAAAAGAGGCCACCAAGATCCCTTTTCTTTGAAACCCAGCCGTTTAGAGTCACTTCCTGACCAATAAAAGCATCACTTAACTCACCGCAAGTATGTGTACGACTTTTAAAACTCATATTTATTTTGGTATAATGTATAAGATACCAAAAATAATGCTAAAAAGAGAGGAAAAAGAGGATTAAGGGAGGTTAAAAGATGATTTTGAGTTCCCAAAGGTGATATTTACGAATAAAGAAGAATGAAGATTAGAGTACATTATAAGAGGTATAATAAAAGAGGTATAATAAAGTGAAGGTATTTTTAAAGAAATTCCATATTTATACCCAATTATGCCCTACTTATAACGTACTGTTATTGTACTATTACATTGTTTTTAACGGGATTCTTATATTAGAGCTGTATAAACAGCAATTTAGGAGTATGAAATAATCAGGCAGGAAAGAATATTTTGCTGTATAGCAGTTTATAATCAATATAATATATTAAATATATTTTTGTAGACAAATAATAGAAATAGAAGAAAAAACGTTACTAAGATTTTTTAAGTTCGTTAATAGTAATTTTATAAACACTATCAATTCGATTAACCAATGTTGTTAATTCATTATGAGTTGAACTCCCATTTAAGGATTCAATTTTTAGGCAAATATCAGATAATCTTTCGGCTCCGATGCTAATACTGATTTTCTTAAGAAGAGATGAATATTTCTTCATTTCACTTAAATTATTACTATTAAATGAAGATTTGATATTTTTAATAAGCTCGGGTGCAAGATTTGTGTAAAGTTCGTTTATATCAGAAATTTTATTTTCGAGATTAAAATCTTTAAGTACTTTCAAAATATCAGAATCGACTGTAAAATCCTTTTTTGTATTTTTCTTTTTGGCTAGCTTCCTTTGGTTAATTGTATCAATCCATTTAGCCAAGATTTTTTCAACATCTTCAATTATGACAGGTTTACTCAGATAATCATCCATGCCGGCATTAATACACTTATCCTTGTCTCCCTGCATCACGTTCGCAGTCATCGCGATAATAACCGGTCTTTCAAGAACTTCCCAGTTTTTAACAATATGTTTAGAAGCTTCAATGCCGTCCATTTCAGGCATTTGAACATCCATGAAAACTATATCATAGCTAACCTGTTTAAGCTTATTAATAGCTTCAAGACCATTAACAGCATGGTCCGAATCATATCCTATCTGCGATAATATTTTATGAATTAATTTTCTGTTAATCATATTATCTTCGGCGACGAGTATCTTTAATGCCTGTTCTTTTGTTTCCTCAATTTTAGAATTAACTTCTATTTTTCCTTCAGACTTTGTTACTTTTTCAACTTTGGATTTCTCTTTCTTTTCCACTTTTATTTGTGGTTCAACTTCATGTATGTTTAAAGTCTGAAACAATAAGTTTTGCAGCTGTGTTTGTCTTATAGGTTTTCTTAAAATTGCATTAATATCGATTTCCTGACCATGATGGTCATTCACCAAACTATCAGATGAAGTAAAAATGATTATAGGTAAACTTTTTTCATCTCTATAAGTTCTGAATTTTCCAGCGAGCGTAAGCCCATCAATATTAGGCATTAACATATCAAGAACAGCAACATCAAAAGGATCGTCATTAATTATCCAATTCAGAGCCTCCTCGGGATCTTTTGTTGACCTTGGTATCATTCCCCAATTTTTGCACTGAATATTCAAGATATGCAAATTCGTTTCATTATCGTCAACAATAAGAATTCTTTTATTCTTTAACGGTGTTGATGATGATTTAAGGAAAATTTTCGGAGAAGTAACTTTTGGAACTTTAGATTTTATAGTAAAACTGAATATAGATCCGACATGTTCAATGCTTTCAACCCACAATTCACCACCCATAAGAGTAACGAGTCTTTTACAAATTGCAAGACCAAGTCCTGTACCTCCAAATTTCCTAGTAGCAGAAGAATCTGCCTGTGTAAAACTCTGAAATATTATTTCCTGTTTTTCAGTTGGAATACCGACACCAGTATCTTTTACAGAAAACTGAAGTTCAACTTCATCCTTTACATTATTAAGAGCTTTTACAATAACGAGAACTTCCCCGGTCTCAGTAAACTTTACAGCATTGTTCACGAGATTTACTAAAATCTGTCTTAATCTTGAAACATCTCCCAGAATCATTTCAGGAACATTGGGTTCAATCAAATAAAGCAAATCCAAATGCTTTTTCACAGCCATAGGAGCAACAAGTTCAAATGATTCTTCTATGCAGTCTCTTATTTCAAACGGTGCTTCAAGAAGATCGATTTTACTGAATTCGATCTTTGTAAAATCAAGAATGTCATTTATCAGATTGAGGAGTGTATTACCGCTGTTCTTAATTGTTTCAACATACTCTTTTTGTTCGGGATTAAGATTAGTTTCAAGCAAAAGATCTGCCATACCGAGAACGCCATTCATTGGAGTTCTAATTTCATGACTCATAACTGAGAGAAAATCCGATTTAGCCCTTACTGCTTGTTCAGCAGCATTTTTTAATCTAATTAACTCATCTTCATTCTTTTTCCTTTCAGTAATATCAGTAATGATGCCGTAGAGCCCAGAAATCCGACCCCTATCATCGAATAGCATACGAGCAAACACATCTACCCATAATAAATCATTTCTTTTGCTTAGGAATCTAATCTGAAAACGAACAAATTCTTTTTTTCTGCTTACTAATTCATTAAGATTGGATTTATAAATATTTAAATCGCCAGAAAACATAAACTGCTCCAGTAAATTATCCATCGTATCTTTTTCATTAAAACCCGTAATATCAATCCATGCATTATTGGCGTAAATAATCTTACCCTGCGAATCTGTTTGGAAAATGATATCCTTTAGACCATCAGCGAATGTATCAAAATTACCGCCGGAAATCAGATTGTTAGATGCCTGATTTGACAGTTCAGTTATGATAGTCGTGATAAGTTCAAGCATTTGTTCAGGGCTCAAACTATCAATATAGTCATCACTTTTACCTACATGTTTAAGGAGCAGAAGAAGTACTTCTTTCAAATGAAGCTGAATATATTTTTGCCTTTTAGCGTCATTGACAACTAATTCACTTGATTTCTTAAGTTCATCGGCAAGAAATTTTAGGTCGCTAATTTTTCTCTTAGTCTCTTCTTCGAGAGATGAATAATTCTTATCAATAAGAGTAAATAAATCGTTTATTCTGGAAGGAACATCTGAAGCATAGTTAGGAATTCTAACATAATCACTAATACCTGAAAACCAATTCAAGAAATTAGAAAATTCTTTTTCTGATTTCAGATTAAGTAACGATACAATATTATCTCTAAGATTTATACTATTAAATGTCATAGTTTCCAAACTATATATTTTATAAACATACTATATTTACAATTCGATTATCAAAATATTTTCACTGTAAAAACAATGATTTAAACTAATAATAAGTGATAAATTACTTTTTATACTTAATCCCTTGCAAGAACTATACCATTTTATAGTTTTTGCAATTCAGAAATAGTGACGATGTACAATGATTCTATTTCATTAATCAATGCATCATATCCTTCTGTAACACCTTCATATGAATTTATCTCTATTATTTTACAAGCATCAGCAAGTTTTTTAGCACCAATATTCAGACTTGCACCTTTCAATGCATGCGCGGATTTTGATAGATTTTCAAGATCACGAGCTGTATAATAATTTTTGATTTTCTCAATCAAATCCGGATATTGAGCTACATAAAGGTCAATAATTTCATTAAAAAAGGAATTATCTTTATCCCCGAGTTCTTTAAGCCCATTTATAATTTGAAAATCGAGTAAATCGTTTGAATCAATATCATTTTCCAAAGTACCTCTTAAAGCCTGTTCTCTTTCGATAGATTCAAAAAGAGCTTTAAAATTTCCTTTACCAAAACTACGAGCTCCTTTTCTTTGAATAATTTCAAAGAAAAGAGTAGGTCTATCTTCAACTGGTTTTGTAAAAATCTGCAGTAAGTATCCATCATCATCTTTATCGACAAGAATACCAAGTTCCTGCAATGATTTAATATCTTCATCAATTTTCCCAACTCGACCTTCAAGTTCGGAATAATAAGTTGTTGGAACAGTGAGAAATTCAACGCCTCTGTCTCTTAAACTGTTAACAGTACCAAGGATATCAGGTGTTGCAAGAGCAACATGCTGAATGCCAGGAGATTTATAGAAATCGAGATACTCTTCGATCTGAGATTTTTTCTTACCTTTAGCGGGTTCATTGATAGGAATCTTTATCTTTCCAGTACTATTTTGCATAACCTTGCTCATAAGCGCTGTATATTCCGTGGAAATATCTTTATCATCAAAAGATAATAACTGATTGAAACCGAGAACTTTAGCATAGAATTCTACCCATTTAAGCATTTTACCGAGTTCAACATTTCCTACCATATGGTCAACTGCTCTTAAATTTGTATCTGTTATTCCTTTGAGAGCCCTATGAGATGCATCAGTAAAACCGGGAAAGAACAATCCATTATAATTCTTTCTCTCAATAAAAGAATGGATTGTATCACCAAAAGTTTTAATCGATGATTTTATAATTATCCCATAATCATCTTTAAATTCAGTAGGTTCCAAAACAGGAACAGCACCTCGTTTTACCGTTTCATGGAACGATTTAGCAGCATCATCGACTTCAAAAGCCACATCTCTGACACCATCACCATGCAATTTCACATGTTCAGGAATTATACCAATATCATGGTAAGCTGTTGTGAGAATAAACCTTATTTTACCCTGTTCGAGCAGGTATGAAGCGTACTCTCTGTTTCCGGTTTCGAGTCCAGAATATGCAGTAAGCTTAAAACCAAAAGCATACTGATAATAAATAGCGGATTGCTTAGCATTACCGCAAAAGAATTCAATATAGTCTATTCTGTTTAGAGGGAGAAAATCTTCCATAGTCTTTAAATTAATTTAATTATAATTGAAACACTTAAATAATACAAATTAATTCCAATTTTAATACTTATAATCCCGCGGGTCAATTCCCAATTTTGTAAGTTTCTGCCTAAGACTAACAGGATGAAAATTTATTGTTTTTGCTGTAGCCGCAACATTACCATTACATAGTTTAAGATATTTCTTGATAAAATTGATTTCAAAATCTTTAATCACATTTTCCTTATTCTCGTTGTAATCTGCCGAGTAGTTTCTTTTACTCTCACTGCCTAAAATATTGGACGGAAGAAGATCAAGAGTTATCTTATTATTATCACAGAGAATTGAAGCGCGTTCCGCTACGTTCTTTAGTTCACGAATATTACCAGGCCATTCATAATTAATTAAAACATTTTCGACCGATGAATCCACAACAGGTAAAGGCTTTTTATGAACAATGCTCTGTTCAGTTATGAATTTATTAAAATAGAACCTGATATCTTCCTTTCTATCTTTCAAACTCGGGAGATGGAATTCGAAAACATTAAGACGATAGTAAAGGTCTTCCCTAAATTTTCCTTCGGCTATTAATTGTTTAATATCTTTATTAGTGGCTGCAATAACCCTCACGTTTGTTGACTGAATTCTAGTATCGCCAACTTTAGAGAATTCTCTTTCCTGTAAAACTCTAAGGAGTTTAACCTGAATGACAGGGTCTACTTCACCAATTTCATCCAAGAAAATAGTTCCATTATCAGCGATTTCGAAATAACCTTTATGGTCTTTGACAGCTCCTGTGAACGAACCTTTAACATGGCCGAAAAGCTCTGATTCCAGAAGTTGAGGAGGTAAAGCAGCACAGTTTAAAACGACAAACTGCTGGTTTTTCCGATTGCTAGTTTTATGTATAAACTTTGAAAGTACCTCTTTACCCGTACCATTAGAGCCTGTTATTAGAATAGTAGAATCAGTATTAGCTACTTTTCTAACCTCCGTAAGCATTTCCTTTACTTCCTTGTTTGCCGTAAGGTATTCAAATTTTTCTTCACTGCTTTGCTCAACAGATTCAAGTTTCTGTTTCAGAAGTATATTTTCCCTTAAAAGATGAATTCTTTCAAGTCCCCTTTGCAAAGCTAACAGCAATTCCTCTTTATTTATTGGTTTAGTTAGGTAATCGAATGCACCAATCCGAATTGCATCAACAGCCGAGCGAATAGTTGCAAAAGCAGTAATAAGAATAACGATTAAGTCCTGTTCAATCCTTAATGCTTTTTCGGTAAGTTCAATCCCATTCATTCCAGGCATGTTAAAATCAGTGATCATAACATCATACTTAAACTCATTAATCCGAGCAAGAGCCATTTCACCATTACTTACGGTAGAAACTACATGCCCAACGTCTTCGAGCACTTTCTTGAGTATTGCTACAGTTGTTGCCTCATCGTCAACAACCAAAATTCTCCCCATATTCCCTTAAATTTTAGTTTGACAGAATTTTATATTTATTGCTATTTACTTAATATCATTTTCTTTGTGTTCATATTTTCTCCATTAACATTTAGTGAATAGAAATAGACTCCTGACGGGAAACTTGCTGCGTTCCAGTCGGTAGAGTATTCACCTGCAGTTATTTGTTTGTTGACAAGAACAGCTACTTGCCTGCCGAGTATATCATAAACCGTAATTTTTACGAATGCTGCTTTCGGAACCATGAAATTAATCTTTGTTGCAGGATTAAACGGGTTAGGATAGTTCTGCTTTATATCGAATTGAAGTGGAACGATATCAGAAATTTTATTAATATCAACCGTACCGCCGGCATCCGAAAGCCTTTTTGCGAAATCCTGATAATACTGATTTGCAATCAAAGAATCATAAATAATCATCATATTTTCATCGTTACCATTATCGGCAGCGTTAGAATAATTAAATGAACCTGTTTCAACAACAGGATTGCTCGATAATAAATCCGCATCAATAACGGTGTATTTACTATGCATCTGTGCACCAAAATAGTTTTCAAGAAATACTTTTGCCGGAGGGTTCCAAGGTGACGTACCACCAATTCCTTTCATTTCGAGATACAAGTCACTGGATACATTTGCTTGATCGAAAACACCTCTAACCATTAATGATGGCGGATTATATTTTGCTTTCATTTTGTTTGCAATAGTAAACAACGTGTAAGAAAGTATAGCAAAATTAATTGATTTATTAGGTTCGTTATCAATAAGTTTTCCAAGTCTTGAAGCCTGATCGGATGGACCGAAATAGATTTCCCATCTTTTACCATTTACATTAAAAATCTTAGGAGTGTTATCGAGTTTAGCACCACCCCATTTTGCGTTAGCAAGATTATTTAAGTCATTGTGCGAACCCCACATTTCCTCGAATTCACGAGTATAAGCATTACAGATTGATTCATCCTGAACAAGAATCACATTTTGAGCATCGCTGTAGAATTGTTCATTTGTAATATTTGCAGAGCCGCCCCAAAGCCATTTCCTACTGCTAGCAGAAGCAGAAGTATCCCTGCCGTCAAAAACAAAGAACTTATGATGCATAATATAAGTGCTTGAAGGTCTAATCTGCACTCTAACACCTGCATTTATCAAATCCTGCATCAATACCTGTGTATTACCATCTCTGTAATCATAGACAATTCTTAATTTTACACCACGAATTAAAGCATTTATTAGTTTATCTCTAACAGTTGTGATTTCGTTGAATGAGTATATCGCAAAATCAATTGAATATTGTGCAGAATCAATCCTTTGTCCGAGTCGAGTCAGAAAATTTGCACTTCCGTTAGCTTTATTATTTGGGAGTGCAAGTGAAGTATCTGAAGGATAATTGAAATATACTTCTACCTTACCAGTTGATGAAGGATTAGAAGCTGTAGAGAAATATTTGTTGGTATATTGACTAGTGCCATTAGTATTTGTTGAAGTTACCAACGCCTGATAAATCTTTCCGGGCTTTAAATTAGTTAGATTAATAATGTGAGAAGTAACCTGATCAGAGTTATAAACTGAATCTGTGTAAACTACCGGTTGTCCGATTGAATCTGAAACAAAATATTTTACTTTAGTATCTCCGAGAGCTAAGGTTGAAAAACTCATAGTGATAGAAGTAGGAGTAATGTTAGATTCCATAGGAACACCGGTTATAGAAGGACCGCCGGATGTTATGATTATATCGTTCAAATCTCTAGGAAGTATTTGATATCCGCCAATATATGGCGCACTTGACTGAAACTGACTGTTAAGAGCAACGATAGAGAATGGATAATCAGGAATCTGAGTGTTAGCAATATTAGAGGTAGCGTTTATTCTGATATCGCATGAATCATTACCTACAAAAAGTCTGTAGTTTCTTCCCGAACCTGAAACTGTCCATTGAGTAACAATCCCATAAGGTGATATACTCTTGATTGCTGTAATACCATTTATTCTTATCAATCTTGACTCATAAATTTCGCCATCCGTTCTAATTTGCCCCGGAGTAACAACTATAGGAGTTGGCGTGTTTATGCCTGTTGAAAGCACCTGATAAGAAGTAACCGGCTGAAGTTCAGTAAGACCGTTGTATTGTGTAACAACTCCTGTTACCTGAACACTGTCTCCCCTGTTTACGTTGGGACCAAAAGTCGCATCGTATCCAACCATACCTGCAGAAGGTACCTGAAAATAAACTGTTGGAACACCGAACTCGCGGCTTGTAGTTACAACGCCTCTAACAGTGACAGTTTGCCCCAAAAGCAAAGAAACGCCATCAGGACCCTGACTTCTTGCAGAATCGATTGTAATAACCTGACTATAAGCATTACCGATTAAAGCAAAAAGTATTACAAAGAAAATTGATTTATTAATCATAAGTATTATATTTAAGTATTTGATGTATCAATATAACTATAATTTAATTTTGTTTCCGTAAACTTTGAGAGTAGAAGAAATAATTATGCCGTTCGGATCTTCTGCAAGCTTTCTTTCAATTTCATTTTTCAGCACAGGCATATCCTCATTAATTCCTTTTTCAAGTACTGATTTATTGTATGCATAATTATAAGGCGATAAGTACTTATACTCATATTTATCGATAAGTTCTTCAAACTTCGGTAAATTCTTGACCCATAAAAAGGATTTATCATCCCAAAAAATTAGTTTCCAATTAGAGTTTTTTGAAAAATATGATATACAAGTGTTTTCCATTTCTTTGGGGTCACGAACTAGGTCAGGTGCAAGATAGATTACATAATCGATACCATATTCTTCAAGTTTTTGCTCAAACCCGGGACGTTTCAGAAGGATTTGCTGATATTTCATAAAGATATCATCATTAAGATTCCTGCTATCAATAAAATTCCGTTTGCCTTCAAAATTCCAGACGAAGAATCCGCCGGTTCCAAAATGATTAAATATTTTTTCGCCAACGTTTGGTACATTATTCTGTTTCATAAAATCAAACATTGAAGTCGGGATAAAATCTGAATTTATACCTACCCCAGAAACTCTGTAATAGGTTAGATATTCGAGATACAGCTTATTATTGGGAATAGTAAAAATAAGAAAAAGAAGGAATGCGCCTATTGCAATTTTTATTGGAGGTTTATGAAAAAGAGTATTCTTAATTTTTTCATTTTTCAACAAATTTATATAATAATAAACCGAAACAGTAGTAAATACTAAAGTTATTATAACAAAATCCACTGTAAACCGCATCGCTCTGACAGAATAAACAGCAAATGCAATGTAAAGTATTGCAAAGAACCAATCCTTTTTCTTTATAGCATATAAGATATTGAAAACACCTATAAACAAAAGAGCTTTATATATGTATGAAACGAGACTATCAGTATATCTTGCCGCAAATGGTGACATCCACTCGTTAACTGTTTCAAGCATTTTCATTTTAGTGTGGTCGTAGGCATATACGTATGTCTGCAAGAAATTTGGATTAACAAGCATCATCAGAGCTGAGACAACAAGTACTGAGAAAAGGAATGTAAGTTCTTTCTTTGTTAGAGGAATTACTGAAGGATTATTTCCGGGTTTGTAAGTCCCTGCAACTTCTGAAATAAAAAACAGTGCCATCAAAAATCCGCCAGCTATGATTCCCATGTGAAGGTTTGCCCAAAGAAGAAATATAGGAGGTATGAAATAAAGGATTCTCTTATTACCCCTTTTGAAATATCGGTATTCGCAAATGATAAAAATTAGAATCGCGAAGAAAAAATACGACATCAAATGAGGCCTTGGAGTGAGTCTATCTATCATTCCGAACGAAAGTACAATCAGTGCAAAAACGCTGAACGTGTTACTAACGTTAAACCGTTTAAGTATGAAGTAAAACATTAGGAAAACAGAAATGAGCAAAAAAGTTCTGAATACGGATAATCCCGTGTAACCAGAAAAAGAATAAATCAAATAGGTTATTACATCCCATCCCCATTCAAAAGGCATCCATTCCTGTCCCTGTGTCATGAATCCAAAAACGTCAATGGAAGGAACGTGACCGGTTTGTAAGATGAATCTGCCTGTAGCTAAATGCCAGAAAACATCATCATCACCTGTAATTTTAAATGTAGAAAAGGCTCCAAGAAATATCAGAAAAATACCTAAAAGCGCATAATTGAAAATAGGGTTTTCCTTATAGTCAAAAACCTCGGCGCGTTTTACGGTTTTCTTTGTAGCTTTAGACATTATTTAATTTAAGTCAGTTGATAGTCTATACCTGACTATTCTGTTATTATCCGTATCGGCTATGTAAACAACCTTATTATAGAAGGCAATTCCTTTTGGATTGTTAAATTTACCCGATTCAGAACCGAAGCCGCCAAAAGATTCAGTCATTAATTTTCCTGTAACATTAAATTTCCAGAGATAATTTCTGTAAGAATCAATAACAAATACACTCTGATTGGGATCCTGAACAACATCATCAGGTTTACCAAACTTTGAGCTGACAATACCTAATGATGATTCTGTAAACTTCGGATCATAGGTTCCATTGACGTTATTATACATAAACCAAAGAACTTTATTTAGAGTTGTGGTATCTGGAGTGCTTCGTGTAATGATAAAATCACTCGAACTATTCCTTACAGCACATATACCGGAAACATTTTCAATAGAATAAAAACTGCTTCCTGAAGACTGAAAACCCGGAAGGACAGTCACAGTATTAATGATATTTCTGCCTGTAACTTTTAAAATTGCATTCCCGGGATCTATACCAAACTCATCTTCAGGACCGACCCTCGTTATCAGAACCGAATTATCAGTAAGCACTGCAATACCTGTAAACTTCCTGAGAGTGCTTGAATTAGGAGTTGCATAAGTTGACTTTATGAAAATAGACTTAGTCGCATTGGACAAATTGCCTCCTGCCGCAACAGTGTTAATTCTGTAAACTATGCTGACAGTATCCATAGTTGAAACGACAGAATCAGAAATTACAAGAATATCAAAGTTATAATCCTGAGCAAGTTTTCTGGGATTACTTATAGAAATTTCTCCAATAATTCCCCCTGCAATATCCATCTGAACAACCCTGTTATTCTTTGTATCTGCAACATAAACAAGAGGTTCATTTCCCATAAGAACATCTTCAGGTCCGTTAAACCCATTCCAAACCGGAGTCTGCAAAATGTATAAAGTATCAGCAACATTAATATTACCGTTATTAGTTATAGGAAATTGTGCCAAATCCAGCTTTTCACCGCAACCGGTCAATAACAAAACTGCCGCCAAAACCAGCCAAACGCCGTGTGGAATTATTACACACTTCTGCGGACTCTCTTCGCCCTCTCTTCGGACTTTTCTCCTGATTTTTAACACTATTTTTATCATTTATTTTTCTCCGGTAAAGTTAATGCAACAGAAAATCTGTGCATATATCCCCAGTCACCAAAATTCGCAAGAGAATAATTGACTCCTACCTTAGCGAAAGAAATCGGTACTTTAATACCTGCACCAACCGAGAAGTTTTCAGCATCGACATTAAATTTATATCCGCCTCTTATAGTTACCATTTCCTTGTAAGAATACTCAGCACCAACATTTATGTATTCCTTGTTATCATTTGGGCTGTTAAGCTGAATGCTTGTAGTAACCCTGTTATTCTGGTTCATCCATGGTTCAAAAGCGAAACCAATTTTAAATAATGTGGGAGGAGGAAATTTCTGAAATTCAGAAGCTGTCCTTCCGCCTATCAAGTCAACTGAACCCGACGGAGAAACCTGAGCTCCAAAATTTGCAATAACTACTGCAAATCTAGTTGTGCCAAGACCTGTTTTGTAAAAAGTCGCTAAGTCACCTAAAACAGTTCGCATTTTTAGCTCTCCCATTGTCTCTTCGACATACCTTACAGTTACACCGAAGGAAAACTGGTCAGTGAATTGTCTGGCATATGAAAGACCAACTGCAAGGTCGGAAAACCTGAAATAATTACCGGTACCGTTAGGCTGGAATTCTGTTGTCACTTTCATGTCTTCAGTTCTGAAAGAGGTAACACTTAAGCCAACAGCATTGTTTCCACCAAAATGATAAACTCCGCCAAGATGTTCAATTCTTGAATCAGCAAACCAGGCAGTATGAGTGAAAGATAAGCCATTATCTTTATTGAGAACAAGTCCCGCAGGATTATACTGTAAAGCGGAGAAATCGTCTGAAACTGCTACAAATGCCTCACCCATACCTGTCGCTCGAGCATCTGCGCCTATTTTCAAAAACTGCAGAGACGATGTTCCTGTTCTTTGTCCTCCAAGATTAGGAATCAACTGTGCATGAACCTGACTAGCAATCAGAATCAGAACAAGAATTAATATTTTATGCTTTATTGACATTATATTTAAACTTTTTAGAATTTAATTGATACTCCGAATTTAATGTTGCGTGGCGAAAGATACCTTGCCGGGTTAAACGGATAAGGATCAAGTGGTGCCTGCAAGTCCGGATATAATGGATCGTTCCAGGAGTTCGGAGTCGGGTCTCCATATTCATATGCTCTTCCGGTAACCGGATTTAAAATTGTAGAATTATTGTGGTTGAACAAATTCTTTATTGAAAGATTAAAAACTACGTCAAGGTTATAGATGTTTATATATTTATCTATATCGAGATCAACATAGAACCAGTTATCACCTACGTTGGCATAAAGGTTATCGTAATCTGTAGTGTATTCTGGTCTTCCATCGTCAAAGTACCCTGTTAATAATTGTGGTGTGTATCTTTTTCCTGACTGGAAGAACAACCTTGTTTTGATGTTAATATTATCAAGAATATTTTTTCCAAAACCAAACAGACCTTTTCCTTTTTCAATTTTAAAGAACAAGTTTGCAGAAGCTGTAATAGGTCTGTCCCATCCGAGGAAGTTCTCTGAAATGGTTTCCTGCAAACCTCGAGTAGCAACTAAATAACCCTGATCCGAAGTTGAACTTTTTCCTGTTGCAACAGAATAAGTGAAATTAAACTTGCCGTTAAACCAGCCGCCGATTCTTTTCTTGTATTCTACCTCAATACCTCGTGTACGGGCATAATCCTGATTAAAATAACTAATAAAAGATTTTCCGATATACCTTCCATCATTAATTATAATGTTCTTTGTAGAAACATAATCGTAAATGTTCTTGTAATATGCAGTTATAGTCAATACATCATCGCTGGTAAACTGATTTCTGATACCAAGTTCGTAAGAAACAGTTGTTTCAGGGTCAAGGTCAGGATTACCAAACTTCTGATATGAAGACTGTGCTGACTGTGGGTTTAGCTTTGCATACACAAACTGTGGCTTGGGTCTCTTGTTAAAGTGACCATAAGAGAAAAATAAAGTCTGGTTGTTAGTAATCGGATGTGAGATACCTACTCTCGGTGATAATCTTCCTTTCCATCTCATACCAAACAATTCATAAGTATTTTCAATATAACTCTTTCTAATTTCATCCGGTATAGTAACAACATCAGGATTATTTACAGCATCATCTACCATTTTTCCCGGGAACCAGTAATCAAACCTGAGCCCGTAATTTAGAATCATACCTTTTATCTGAATTGAATGCTGGGCATATATGTCACCAAATGCCGGATAGACTTTATATACGTCATTATTAAGCCCGAAAGGTTTTATCCAGGGCTGATATATATCTACAAGCTGCATTTCCTGAAAGCTCGCTTCAATACCTGCTTTAAATTTGCTTGATGGTGTAAAGTTATTAACGATATCAGCTTTTGCCGTGTATTCGACAACATAGTGATCATGCCAGGTATAAGGATTTCCTACATCATAAAATCCGTTACCTGGAATTATTCCGGTACGTGTTGAATCTATAGGATAGTAAACGAAAGGGGGTTTTACTATATCGAATGGCTCACTGTATTGATCCCAGTTCAAACCGTTAGCATCGGAACGAAGATTAGTAAAAAAACGCGTTAACTTAACTTCATAGTATGTTTTTGGGCTAGTTGTATGAGTCCATGCAAGAGTGTGAAATATAGAATTAGACGAGTACGTGTTAGCATTATCAAGAATTTCCTGGAACTGGAACTGATAACCGGGAGACGGTTCCACATATTCAAGGTTATTCTGTAAAGAACTTGAATTCTGGTTAATTGAAACAGACTGGTTATATGAATATGAAAGTTTCATCTGAGGAGTAAACTTCCAGGTAATCTTGCCAAGCCATAACCAGTTATTATCTTGCCTTGGGGCAAATTTTGTACCGCCGAAAATACTTGAATAGACACTATTAGCTTTCCCGATTCCATCAGAATAAAGGTTTTCTGATTTTAATCTGTTTACAAAGAAACCGTCAGATAGTCCCATATAGAAATTGCCAAAAAATGTTATTTCGCCAGGTACCTTTATTTTCAGCGCCGGAAGTATATATTTAGAGATTGGCTCAGGACCACCCAGGTTGAATTCAACAATATCAGTATTAAAGCTAACACCGGAATTGGGACCCCAACCAAGAAAATCACCAAGATTATCACGGGAATATGAGAGATACATGTTGTATTCTGAGAATCTTCCCTCTTTCGTCCTTGCAGTAATAACACCGCTGGTTGCCTGTCCGTATTCAGCATTGTACCCACCGGTAATAACTTCAACTTCTTCCAGAGAGTTAGCTGAAAGCTGAAGTCCAAATCCGGTTCCGGATAATGGATCCTGTACAGAAACACCATCAAGAAGGAAAGAGTTTTCATAATTTCGACCACCTCGAATAAATAGTTCATTATCATCCTTAACAACTCCTGCCTGCTGTTCAACGATATCCTTAATATTAGTAACTATGTTTTGTGTAATCTCATCGCTGGATATTATGTGAGAGCTCGAGGTTTGCTCGATATCAAGTAATGGTCTGTCACCGACGACTACAATTTCCTGATCGACGGTAAAGGAAGTCACTACAAGGTTAATGTTAAACTCCCTGTTTTCGGCTTGAGAAATTTTTACATCAGTATATTCAACTGTCTTGAAACCAATGTAGTCAACAACCAGTGTATATGAGCCGGCAGGAATATTCAATATTGAATAATTTCCGTCTAAATCAGAAACTGCCCCGAAATAAGAACCTTTAATCTTAAGTGTAACTCCTTCAAGAGGCATGCCGGCAGAGTCCTTAACAATACCAAAAAGCGAGCCGGGCTGATCCTGTGCTTTTACAGAAGCGGCGAATAGGACTAAAATTAGAATTAGAAAAACTTTTTTCATATTTTATTGATAACCAAATTCATTAATAATTATTTTACGCATCAATGCTTTTGAGTTAGCCGGATTTCCGTTTAGGAAATAAACAGGCATACCCATAAAAACAATATTCGGGTTTGTATCTGTATTTTTTATTGCAATGATAGGACCTCCGCTTGAATCCGAACATGCAACTGTATTGGGTAATCTGTAAATTATAACAGCATTGGATATTTTAAGACCCCTTGTTCTTTGAACGAGTGTGCTTGTTGAAATAATGGGATATGAGGGGACTATATTAACAACACTAATATTACTCAAAAATGCAATTGTACACGCAGCAACACTGTCAATAGGAGCAAAGTTTATAAGAGTACCCTGTTGAGCAGTTTCTGTATTCGGAAAACCTGTCGTGAAAAAAAGTTTCTTCCCTGCCTGTGTGTAAAATGGAAGACTTCTTTGAGCAAGATCAAAGTTTGCGTTATCGGAAGAAAGATTCCCTCTGCTGGCACTCCATATAACAATATCGTAAAGTTTCAGTGTTTCAATAAACATTGGGTTTATAATCTTTGGAATAAATTTACCGTTTCCTGAACGAATATCAAGCGTATCATATTTTATCGTATCCATTGCATTAAAAAAGTAATCTGATGCTGTATTCATTTCAGCAAGAGGTTGGTCTTTTATCAAAAGTATTTTTGCGTTTACTTTCTGAACATAGAAAAACTTTGTTGTATCTTTTGGCATTCTAACAATCTTGCTGTATGCTCCTGCATTATCCTGTACTTTCATATAAAGTGCATTAGGCGCGTTCAGAACAAGACCGCTGTCCTTAGTAAGAGTCATTGTAGTAATTGAACCGTTTATTGCCCTAAAATTATTGGTATCATTTAATGACCAGTAAAAATTCCTTAAAGTAGCATTTCCATCGGGGTCTGTTGCAGCCCATTTGAAAGTAGTAACAGGATAAACAGTATCAGGTATTTCAGTACCGCCAAGGAAATCCATTGATGGAATAGAGTTTATGGTTGGATACAGATTTGATGCTGGTGTCGGGTCAATTAGGCCTTTATCATCTACTGCTGCGACATAGAATCTGAAAGTTGTATCATTTCCGTTCATCTGCAGTAAGAAAGTACTGTCGCTCTTTGTAGTAAATGACCATTGAGAAACAGGCTTCGTCGAATCGAAAGAGAAATAATATCCTGCAATAAATCCCTGAGGGGAATCTCCCCACCATGATATTTTTCTAAGCGTAGAACCGGGTGAAATAATACTGTCGGGAAACAAAGACAAATAAGTATTCGGTGGATAGCTGCCTACATCACCTGTAATTGGATCAGAGCATGAAAAGATATAAACGCTTCCGATTATAATTAAAATAAAAAGTAAACTTTTTTTCATATTTTAAATTTAAGTTTGATTCTGCGTTCTTTGCATCCCGACTTGTCGGGACTGTTACCGGGAATCAAATCTTTGTTATAAACTATTTAATTAATATCATTCTCTTTGTGTTCACGAACCTCGAGCCGTCATTACCCTCAGCAACGACCTTATAGAAATAAACACCACTGGCAAAATTATTAGCATTCCAATCTACAGTAAATGATCCTACCGGCATACTTCTGTCGACAAGTTTAGCTATTTCTTTTCCAAGAACATTGTAAACTGTTATCCTTACATTGCTGTTAACTGGAAGTGTAAACTTGATTTTTGTAACGGGGTTAAACGGATTTGGATAATTCTGTGAAAGTGAATATGATTTTACAATTTCATTATTGTTGATGATGCCTACCGGAATTACCGTACCAAAGTCAGTATTTCTTCTGGGAACCATTTTATAGTTACCGAACGAATAATATAGAATACCCTGGGTAAACAATATACTGTCATTTTGAGTAAGTAATGTCTTGCCTGCAGTAACACCATCCCAATTATTCGTAAATGTATGTCCACCGTCCTGCAATTCAATCCTTGATTCAATATTCGAATTATCTTTTACGAGAATTTCACCAAAGTTTCTTCTGAAAGCTGTGTCGATAAGTGTTTGTCTTGATGTACATGAGATACCCGAACCTGCATTTATGCATGTAATCCAGAAAGGTGTATTAAACCTTACAAAAACAGATTCCCACTTTTCTATCGTTGTATCACCGTCAAGTTTATTGTTAGCAAGCTCGGCAGTCGTAAGATTCTGAGCCACAGGAAGAGGGTTACCTGTTGAGATCAATGTAATATCAGAAGCAGCTGCGACATTAATTCTTGTCATTCCATTCGATTCCTCAACAACGCCTTTTACTCTAACTTTATCACCTCTTTTCAATATGTCTGTTGAATTATTATATACCCAGATACCGCTCCATATTCCTGTACCATTTTGTATAATTACTCTTCGAGGCGAAGTTTGTGAACCGCCGCTTGAACTAAAACTAAATGCACGGATATCAGAGGTGTCTGCTGTAACTATTCCCTCAATACCTCGAACTGTCGCTCCGTTGAAACCGCTGAAACCGCCGTTGTTAGGACACCATTGTACGTCCTGAATTGACAATGAATCGTTCGCGTAAACCTTATAAAAAAGCTTGGATTTTAAAGTATCTGCAGGAAAATTTTTCGAACCTCCACTATTATCAGTGGCTTTTATAAAATATTCAACTAAATTTCCAAGTGCCTGAGGAGGCATTTTTGCAGAATAAAGATTGCCCGTAACGAATGGCATAACTTTACTCTCAAAAGCCCCGCCATTTACTTTCCAGAATACTCTTACTTCTGAAATTGTATATGGATTTAAAGCAGGGTCGATTACTGAACATGTTACAGAAACACTATCAGAAGGAATCGGAACCCCTGGATTTCTCGTCACAGATGAAATCTGTGGCGGTGCATTACCAAGACTTAAATCACTAGGATATATCGGAACGATAGCGTAAGGCAGTTGTGTTCCAAAAGCACCTTCATTATTTGCCGCTATGATTACACCTCTAACGTAATTCACATAAGTTCCTGCGAGAGGATGTGTCCAGGGACGAAGAGTATCTCCCGAGGGTTGTGTTGAAAAGAAGTTCGAAAAATCTCTCATATACAATTTATTACCATTTTCATCTACAACGCTCCAAGGTTGACGATTACCTAAACCTGTACCAATTGTTACATTCCTTAGTTCAACGTACATGCCTTCATATTTTTCTCCGCCAACATAATTTATTGTTCCGCCGTTCGGATAATCTCCTTGATTGAAATCCGTTATACTTACGAGCTTAGGTACAGGACGTGCACCTGTAGTCTGTAAAACACTTATTGTATAACCTGAAGATGTGTCATGGTCAACTTGTGTCAATGAGTTTGAATAACCCGCCGCAGGAAACTCCTGCACGATACCGCGAACTTTTATTATTGCACCGGTATCAACGAGATCAAGTCCTGTCTGAGGACCTCTGCCGCCCTGACGAATTACAATACCGCCAAAAAGTCCGTTTGCCGTATCCTGCACGTAACAAGTCCACGATGATGATCCTCTAAGTAAAGTTCTAAAATCATTCGTTGCAGGCGAAACTCTCGGAGGCGCAACTACTCTTGCAACAAACTCGACTGAATCACCGAGTTTATCTGACTTGTCCTTTCCAAGGGCAAGAGAGTCTGTTGCTTTAAATTGAAAAAACTGAATTGTAACCGGATCCCATGTAAGCACTTGTTCATAAAGATTGAAACCAAGTGAATAGACAATCAAAGTCACAATCGCTGCTAAAGGTAAAAATTTTAATTTCTTCATTTTGATTTTGATAAATTATTTTTATGAATTTTTAAACTATTATTTCACTACAAGGAATTTTCCCTTCTTAATTTCTCCGGTAACGCTGTTTTTAACAGTAAAGAAATAAAGTCCTGATGCTATCGACTGCTCATTTCTCGAAATAAGGTCCCAAGCATGTTCTCCTCCTGCGAATTTCTGCGTACCATCAGAGTAAGTCTTGAACCATTCTATATCATTTCCATTGTATGTTGCAGCATCATGGTCGAATTTGTCAACAAGATCTCCTGCAAGCGTCCATATCGAAATTTCACATTTAGAAGGTAAATTAAAGAAATATATTTTTCGTGTAATCTCTTTTTTCGTACCGGTACCGTCCCATATAGCACTACCATAATAAGGATTTGGATAAACTCCAATATCTTTAGAACCATCATCAACAGGTGTTGTACCAACGACAATTCTTTTAGTGTTTGAAAGAATACTGCTTTCAAGAGATGAAAGGTTCTGTGCAGAATCCCCTTTATCATAAGAAGTGACAGTATAAACATACTGGAATCCGTTTAATTGGTTTGGAAAATCAAATTTATACCAATATTTGTTTGAATCGTTCGGGAATGTTTTATAGTTGTTCATTTTAATAAAACCAAACCCCGTATTATTATAATAATTATTATGCGAGCTGTCAAAATCAGCAATTAGCTTCATTTGTGATAATAGATCCTGATTTAGATTATTGTTTGACTGCGGGTCTGTTCTGTAGAGTTTATAACCTTCAAAATCATATTTTCCTGAAATAGGATCCTTTGAATACTCAGCATTATTTGACCAATAAAGAGTAACATTATTGCTCGTAACCTCTGAACGTGTAATCGGAATATCAGGCGGTGAAGGAAGTTTGTAACCATTATCATAGGCACGCTGAGACCATTGCGCATTATTGAATAACTCATTCTTTTGGTAGGAGGAATCCCATTGTGCAGGGTCAGTTCCGTACTTTTTGGCGCAAACTACTGCGAATACAACGTTCATTGTATCTTGGCTGTAACGTAACGAGAAAGGTGAATTATCATTCTTCTTATAGGGACCGTAAGAAAGTAATGTAACCCTGTTACCTGGATTATGACGAAGTACTTCAATTCGTGAAGAATCAATAACAACGCCGGGTGCAAGGAAACCTTTTAATTTGCTGTACCTTTGCAAATCATCTGTTGGTGAAAAATAAACAGGGTCTGTAGTATTCCTAAACTGCCAGATAGTCCATTTTGACCTTACGGTATCTGTTATTGGTTTCGGGTCGACCCCTAATAGCTTTACAGAAGCGTAATTGTCGGTATATCCTATATCACCTGAATGATCATATGCGTATTCAAGATTCATAGTATCTATATAACCATTAGCATTTTTTGAGAAAAACGATGTGCCGGCATTGCAACCGGGAGTTACGTTTATATTTCTCACTACTAAATCTTTCCACATGCCGACGTATAGTGAGTCTATCGGAGAATTATCACCGTTATAACCAATGTTAACAATTTTATAATCTAATATTACAAAGAAATTTGCAAAGTTTAGGTCATAGGTATAAGATTCAAGCATAACCTTTATTCCTAACGGATTGTGATTCTGTACCCCTGCTGTAGTAGTATCATAAAATTCACAGATAAAGTCCTGATGAGAAACCGCATCAGGAGCATAATAAGGTGAAGTTATAAGCGAGGATTTTTCAGTAATGATTGAACCCGGTGCATTGAAAAACTCAAAACCTTCCTGCTTGGATGGATTGGAAACATCGATAGCACCCGTAGTCACTCGTATCTGTCCGCTTTTAACACCCCCTACCCATAATCCTCCAAGCCAGAAATTTTCAATGCCTGAATTCTTAGGAAACATACCCGAAGGTTGTGTACCGCAATAACCTTTACCTATAGTACCAAAATTTGTAACGGTAAGTGAAATGTTTCCTATCGTGGTGTACTTGTTGTTGATGTCATCCTGCGGTTTAGTTTGAAGAATTCTCAGACTTGCCAGGGTGAATGATAATACTGCGAATACGAAAAATACAGCAATAAAAACCTTTCTTATGCTTTGAAAACGCATTGTCAATTTGTAATTAATTTTCGATAATTGTAATATTGTAATTGCTTAATTTAACTTAATTAAATTAAATATTCCATCATAATATTAAAACTTGAATAGGTATACGATTTCTTAAAGTTTATTAATATTTGTATTGCATACTATTTTAAATTACATATCTAAATAAATTTTAAATATCCGAATAATTGTTATTCTGTAAAACAATATTTCATTTGGTTCATAATTTGTCAGTATACGCGTCCAATTTATTATGGAATTGCAAATAAAATCGTAGTGTTTTTTATTTTTGAACTCTATTATAGAAACTATTATCATTGTATGAAATATTTTTAACGACAATTTTAAAAAATAATTAAGTATTTTAGAGCAAACAAATACTTTAAATGCAAATTTCAGACTGGTTAATAATTGCCGTTTATTTCGTAATCTCTTTTGTAATCGGTTATATTTACAAGAAAAAAGCAGGAGCATCGACTGAAGATTTTTTCCTCTCCGGCAGGAAGCTTCCCTGGTGGCTTGCAGGTATATCTATGGTTGCTACTACTTTTGCTGCCGATACTCCCCTTGCTGTTACAGAACTGGTGGGCAAGAACGGAATTGCAGGTAATTGGCTGTGGTGGAATATGCTAATTGGAGGAATGCTGACAGTGTTCTTTTTTGCACGACTCTGGCGAAGAGCTAATATTCTGACTGATGTAGAGTTTATTGAACTTAGATACTCGGGTAAGTCAGCCGCATTTTTAAGAGGATTCAAGGCTGTTTACCTTGGTGTTTTCATGAACACTATTATAATGGGATGGGTTAACCTTGCTATGATGAAAATTCTTATGGGTATGTTTCCGGAATATATTAATCAGAACAATGTACTTATTTATGTAGGTCTTTGTATGCTTGTTACTGCTGTTTATTCTGCTCTTTCAGGATTATGGGGCGTTGCTGTTACAGATGCGTTTCAGTTTGTTCTCGCAATGATTGGGTGCATTGTTCTCGCAGTTATAGTCGTAAATTCTGAACAAATAGGCGGTATAGCTGGACTTCAGGCAAAACTTCCCGAATGGGCACTAAAGTTTACTCCTGAAATAAATTCGGAATCTGCCGGCACATCCACTGCAGGAGTTCTTGCTATATCGTTATCCTCATTTCTTGCATTTATCGCTATTCAGTGGTGGGCATCCTGGTACCCTGGTGCAGAACCAGGTGGGGGCGGATATGTAGCTCAAAGAATGATGTCAGCTAAAGATGAAAAGAATTCATTGCTTGCTACATTTTTCTTTCAGGTTGCACATTACACTATAAGACCCTGGCCATGGATACTTGTCGGACTTTCTGCTATTATATTGTATCCGGATCTATCAATGAATGATAAAGGGTTAGGTTATGTAAAAGCAATGAACGATTTTCTTCCTGCAGGTTTGAAAGGACTTCTTCTTGCTGCTTTCTTTGCCGCATACATGTCAACGATTGCAACACATCTGAATTGGGGAACATCATATTTTATAAATGACTTTTACAGAAGATTTATTAAGAAAGACAGCAACGAGAAACATTATGTTCTAACAGCAAGAATAATGACAATGGTTTTCATGGTGCTATCAATATTTGTAACATTGATGATGGACAGCATTTCAGGCGTATGGAGCTTTGTAATGGAATGCGGTGCAGGTCTTGGACTTGTTTTAATATTAAGGTGGTTTTGGTGGAGAGTAAACGCTATTTCTGAAATCGCTGCAACGATAACACCTTTTGCGGTTTATGGTGTGCTTTATTTTGGTAAAATCGATGTGCAGTTTCCTGATTCGCTATACATAATAGTGCCTATAACTACGGCTGTATGGTTAATAACGGCTTTCATAACAAAACCTACGGAAGAAAACAAACTTGCTAAATTCTTCACGCAGATACGGCCCGGAGGTGTAGGTTGGAAAAAATTCAAATTAAAATACCCCGATGTAAAAACTGATAAAGGTTACGGATATTTGTTTTTGAGCTGGTTCTTTGGAATAGTACTGGTTTATATGTTTTTATTTGGAGTTGGAAAATTTATTTTTGGAGAGTACGTGACTGCAATGATTCTGATTTTAATAGGAATTATTGCAGGGTTTTTAGTTTTTAAATTGATTAACAAACAGGGTTCAATACTGGAATAGATTGAAATTACTTTACTTATACAAAGAGGCAATACGTGGATTTTCAAGTGCAAAGTTATCTACTTTCGCATCTGTAATTACCATTATGCTTTCGATTATACTCATTTCAATTTATTTTCTGTTTACGATAAACTCAAGCCGAATTATAAAGGATATAAAAGAAAAGGTCGAACTTGAAATATTCCTTGAGGATGAATTAAGCAATGAAGACCTTATTTCGCTGCGTGACAAGATAAGAATTATAGGCGGAGTAAAGAGTATTAATTATATCTCAAAAGAAGAGGCAGTAAAGATTTTTACAGAGGAGTTTGGCTCTGAAATGCTCGATATCTACGATTACAATCCGCTTCCTGCCTCTTTCAGGATAAATCTCTATGAAGAGTATAAAACAATTGAAAGATTAAGCAAGATAAAGTTTCAACTGTCTGAAATGAAATTTGTGACCGATGTGAGATTTCCTGAAGAGAATCTTGAGTTAATAGAATCTAAAACCTCAGGTTTTTTATTTATTAACCTTATTATTATGATAGTGATAACTATTTCCTCAGTATTTCTTGTATCAAACACTATACGTTTGATTATTAATTCGAGAAAAAAGATAATTGAGACATTCAAACTTCTTGGAGCAACAAGAATTTTTGTTATGGTTCCATTTTTGTTCGAGGGATTTATACAAGGACTTACGGGAAGTTTGCTCGCGATTGGGGCAATGTACCTGTTCTTAACTATGTTCGTTTCAAAATTTCAGGCATCAGAAATTAAATTCACTTTTATGGAAGCAGATATTATATTGTATCTGATATTAACGGGAATAGTGCTCGGAGTTCTGGGCAGCTATTTCTCAGTATTAAAATATTTAAAAATTCAAAATTAAAACAATAGTATATGTTAAAGATTGGCGATAAAGCACCGGACTTCAGCCTTCTTTCGGATAGCGGGAGGAAATTTTCACTGAAGAGTCTTAAAGGACACAAGATTTTACTTTATTTCTATCCAAAAGACAATACTTCCGGCTGTACTAAAGAAGCATGCGATTTTAGGGACAGCATAAAAACTTTCGAAAACAAAGAGACTGTTATTCTGGGTATTAGTAAAGATAGCATTGAATCCCACAAAAACTTCAAATCAAAATTCAACTTGCCTTTTGCGCTTCTGTCAGATGAAGAGGGGCAAATGGTTAATGATTATGGGGTTTGGAAGGAAAAGAGCATGTACGGAAAAAAGTACATGGGAATCGAAAGAACTACATTCCTTATCGATGAGAGAGGAAAGATAAAGGAAATCTGGAATAATGTTAAAGTTCCGGGACACGTGCAGAATATAATAAGTAAATTATAACTTTAACAACATGGGTGAGATTACGATTAAGGCAGTTGATAATGAAATAGATAAGAGGCGGTTTATTAAGTTTCCTTGGGAAATTTATAAAGGCGATGAAAATTGGGTACCACCGCTAATATATGATGTAAGAAAGAACCTCGATAAAATGAGGAATCCTTTTTACCAGCATGCAAAATCCCAATTGTTCCTTGCTTTGGATGGAAAAACAATCGTTGGCAGGATTGCTGCAATTATTAATGACAATCATAACCTGAAATACAAAGATAAGACAGGATTTATAGGTTATTTTGAGTGCATTAATTCAAAAGAAGTATCTTCTCTTCTTTTCGATACAGCAAAAGAATGGCTTATGGGAAGCGGCATGGATATTATGCGGGGACCCATCAACCTTTCTATAAATGATGAAGTCGGACTTCTTGTTGATGGATTTGATAAACCCCCTGTACTCCTTATGACTTATAATCCCAAGTATTATACTAATCTCTTTGAAGACTATGGTTTTATAAAAGCAAAGGACTTTTTTGCTTACATCTTCACTCAGCAGGACGCCAAAATGAATCCTAAGTCAATGGATAAATTGGAAAGAGTTGGACAGATTGTACTCAAACGTGAAAACATAAAGATAAGAAAGATTGTTCTTAAGAATCTTCAGGATGAATTAATGAAAGTAATGAAAATATACAATGAAGCGTGGGTTGATAACTGGGGTTCCGTACAAATGACAGAAGATGAATTTAAATATGTTGCAGCTTCTTTAAAACCACTTGTTGATGAAGATATTGTTTATTTTGCAGAAGTAGAAGGTGAAGCAGTTGGATTTTCATTATCGCTTCCCGATTTCAATCAGATATTTAAGAAAATAAACGGCAGGCTCTTTCCTTTCGGAGCTTTAAAAATACTTACAGGAAAGAAAAAGATTAATTTCATACGGGTTATGATAATGGGAGTCATCCCTAAATATCAAAAAAAAGGTATCGAAGCTGTTTTCATTAACGATACTATCAAAACAGGTATGAACAAAGGCTACGACGGAGCCGAAATATCCTGGGTGCTTGAAGATAATATTCCTATGGTGCAGACCGCGGTAAATCTCGGAGCAAAGATTTATAAGACCTACAGGGTTTACGACAAACAAATTTTCTGATTCGTGTTTTGAGGTCTTTTGAGTCTTCATAAGGATAGATAATAGTATTCATAAATATTATTATCTGCATTAAGCTAATTATTCATCACTTTCTTTATTTAGAGTCGTTTACTTAGTTATTTTCTATTAAAGATATTCCAATATCTTCACTTCATTTCATAAGTCCTAAAACTATTTTATTGCTATTGCAAGCATTATTATATAACTTTAGTAAGTGCTATTAAAAGGAGAATACAATGGAAATAAAGAAATCTAACGGTCTAAGAAGTACCTGCTCTGAATGCGGTGCGGAAGTATCGGTTAATGATATAAGTTGCCCTTTCTGCAAAGCAGATTTAACCGAAGTGCTTGAAACATACGGAGAGGTTGCACTTGTTAAAGCTTATCAAAGTGACTTTGAGGCACAGGCTGCAAAAGCTCAGCTTGACGAAGCAGGTATAAAGTGCTTTGTATCATCTGATAACGAAGGAGGAATGATGCCATCTCTTTCGCTATCGATTGGGGTTAAATTAATGGTCAATAAAGACGACTTAGATAAAGCAATTGAGATATTAAGAGTAATGAATATGTTCTAACCGAACATGTTTGCTGTTTTTGGCAATTTAATTATATTCTGTATTTTTCTGTGTATGCATTGAGAGATAGCATTGTTTATATTTATTAAGAAAATAATTAATATTTAAAATGGCTTTCATTTGTTTATTGTTTAAAATTTCCTAAACTGCTGTAAAATAAATTTTTTATCATCGTATTTCCTTTTATTATCGAATTAATAATATTGCTTGATAATTATTTTCGAATTATATACTTTGAGTATATAAACCTAAAAGGAGACTTATTATGAAAGGAATTCTTTACATTGTTCTCTTTATCTGCTTGCCAATCTATGCTTTCTCTCAATCTTTGGATGAGATAAACAGAGAAGCCAATCCGGAATACATTCAGCAAACAGATAATTCAGAGTTCGCAGTACTTCTTCAAAAACTTACCAATGCTAAGACTTCGGGTAATCAGCAGAATTTTGAAAAGTACCTTAACGAACTAAAATTAAAATATTCAGGCAAAAACGTAACTACCGGAACACAGTTGCCTCCTAACGGAAATTGTTTTTTCCCGACAATGACACAACCTGAGGAACCCGTTAGTATGCCGGATTGGGGAAATACCGGTATTAGAATTTTTAACGGTAATGTTGGCTCTACTTCATCGGGAAACCCTAATGCATTCAACAGACAGGTGAAAATTGAGGCTGACACACTTGGGAATTTGTATGCTGCTTTTATGAATAGTGCAAAAGATTCATTATTTTTCTACCGTTCCACAAACAGAGGTGCATCCTGGGCAAAGATACAATCACTCATTACTGCTTTTACTTTTACTTATTACAGTTTTGATTTTGCAGTCGCTGATACTACAGGCGGGTTCAAGATTGGGATGGTCGTCTCAATATTATCTTCTGCAGCTCCATACGCAGGGACTGTATATTATGGAGATATGAAATCAGATGGAACAGGTTTTGCATCAAACGTAGTATTTACACCTGCTGCGGGAAGAGGAATAATAGGTCCGGTAATATGCACTGATTCCTACAACTGGAGCCCGGGTTCTACGTATTGGTATATTGCAGCATCTAATTGTGATATGAATACAGGCGTTACAAGTTTTGTACCTGTCGCTTATACTCTTGACTGGGGAAATACGTGGGTGCATGATACTGCACGATCAACTTATAATGACTATGAACTCGATATCGACTATAACTTTGACAGCGTTTATGTGCTTATGACAAATAACCTTACTACCACAAATGAAAACCTGAGATTAAGGTCTATTAAACTTAGCCAATGGGGAACAAATACCTCCTGGAAACAGGTTAATCCGGCAAGCACCGCCTCTCCTGAGTTTAATGGCTGTCTTGCTGTGAATAGAAAGACAAACGATTTAGCCGTATCTTTTACTGTTAATGAAAGTTCTAACCTTAATATAAAATACTCCTACGTTTTAGGAGGTACTACATGGTCTTATGATAATATTTTAGCAGACCAGTCAAACAATGAAAC
>JBHELA010000367.1:0-4965 GCA_041859005.1 Ignavibacteria bacterium | reverse complement strand
TTCTCGGAGCTGTCAGCCATCTTATATCACCTCCTTTTGAATTCATTAAGTCCAGTCTTTGCGGACACACGGAAGATTCCGTTGCATAACCTTCTTCAGCGAGTATCTTCTGAAGCACCGATGATGTTGACATCCACGGTCCCCTGAAACTGACAGGGCTCTCACTAATTATTTCTTTTATCTGTCTTGTCGCTTCTTTTATATACTTACTCACAATTTCGCGTTTCAGATGTCTGTAGTTTTCCTCGGGTCTATGTGCAAGACCGTGGCATCCTATCTCAACTCCCCTTTGTTGAAAATCTCTTAATTCTTTGCAGAAAAGCATTGCTGCATCAGCAGTCGAGAATACGGTAAAAATTAAGTTTTCTTTAATCATATCGTCTCTTAACATCTTAAGAGCAAATTTTTGCCCATTGAAATCATAATCATTGGCAATTTCCAGGTCGGTCGTAATTATTACCGGAACCACTACATCAACCCTTTCCTGTTAAGATGTTATAAAAAGACCAGTAAGCTGCAACAGTGTTTCGGAACAGCATTCTGCGAGGTTCTTTCTTCATCCTATACATCCATTCAAGTCGAAGAGATCTGATAAATTTGGGTGCACGTTTCTTTTCTCCTGAGAGAAAATCAAACAAACCTCCTACATTCCATATATTCAAGTTTTTCAACCTGTCATAGTTACGCATAATGAACTCTTCTTCAAGAGGAAACCCTCTTCCAATAAAAAGAATTTTAGCTCCGCTGTTTAATATATTATCAATAACATTTTTCTCGTTCTCAATACTGAAATATCCTGTGTGATATCCTCTTACCTCAATATGTGGATAATTGGAAATAATATTTTTTGCAGCGAATTCCACAATATCGCTTCTTGCACCAAGCAGAAATATTCCGGAACTGTTTTTCAATTGCCTCAGGAACTCAGGTACAGAATCAGTGCCGTTGAGGTCATTTAGTCTTCCGAACCCCTTCAGGTAAAAAGCTGCTTTCATACCTATTCCTTCAAAGACTGCAATACATTTGGTTTTAATAAACTTGTATAGTTCTCTATTTCGGCTCATATAATAATAGTTCCTTAGGTTTATATGAACTATTATCTTGCCGGAAGAAAAATCTTTAAATTCACTGATTAGGAAATCAATAAATTCATCCTGCCTTCCCGAGTGGTAAACTATTCCGTTGAGTAGAATTTTTTTCATTTATCCTTCAAACTGAAAAGTACTCTCCCAAGAATATTTCTGGGTATGAACTTTATAGCATTGTTGATGAGTTTGTTTGTTAGTCCTGGTACGGCTATCAGTTTCTTCTTTAACATTGCATCATATCCGTAGAGAGCAGCATCCCGGGCGGACATGTATTTCTTAAGTTTCATATCCTTTGCATTTCCATCTGTTGCATTCTTAAAGAAGTCTGTTTCTGTAGGTCCGGGACAAAATGCCGTAACGCTTACTCCTTTTCCTTTAAGCTCTGCTGCCAGTGATTCTGAATATGTAAGCACGTAGGATTTTGTTGCATAGTAAACTGCCATCATTGGTCCGGGCTTGAATGCTGCGGTTGAGGCAACGTTTAGTATATACCCTTTTCTTCTTTCGAGCATTCCCTGAAGAAAATGTTTTGTTAAATACGTAAGGGCTGTTATGTTGAGATTAATCATGCTTAGTTCCCGTTCAGCGATTGTATCAGAATGTCTGCCGTAGAGCCCAATACCAGCATTATTCACGAGTACATCTATTTCAGCATTGCTTTCATCAAGCTCTTTGCAAAATAATTCAACCTGTTTTATATCAGAAAGGTCTTTAGAAATTATTATTACCTCTATGCCAAATTTATTTTCTAATTCATTCTTAATTCTCTCAAGATTATCCGCATTTCTTGCGGTGAGTATAAGATTGTATTTGTTTTCTGCAAAAACCCTTGCAAATTCGTAACCTATACCTCTCGAGGCACCTGTTATAAGAGCTGACATTTTAATATTCCTGTTCAAAATGAATTTTGGGCTTAATGTTAATGCGGATATGTTAAAAAATATAAGCATTTGATTTAAAAATAGAAATAAGAATAAATTTCTATAATAAACATACTTTAAGATTATAAACAGATGGCTTTCTATGAGTATATTAGCACTCGAAGCTGTTTTATTAGCTTTAATTAAAGTAAGCTTGTCATACAGAAATAATTATAAACTGAATCGAATTAATTCTTGTTAATAATCATATTTTAAACGATTCTAAGTGATAAGAAACGTTATATTAGACTATTTATTACTATTTATCCCAAATTCGTAGATAAATATATTGATAGAAATTACTTGACATTATAAAGGATTTTATATAATTTCGTCCTAACCAAATAGTTTAACCAATTAGTTTAAGTGTATGGATAATGAAAATAAGCATGAAATTGAGGATTCTACTGAAAGAAAAATACTGGAAGCATCAAAACGCATTTTCCAGCATAAGGGTATGTATGGAGCCCGCATGCAGGAAATTGCTGATGAAGCAGGAATAAACAAAGCTCTTCTCCATTATTATTTCCGCTCAAAGGATAAGCTTTTTGACGCTGTGTTTCAGGATGCAGCAAAGGAATTTTTCTCTAAGATTCGTGAACTTATTAATGTTGAAAAACCGCTATTTGAAAAAATTGAGTATTTCGTAGAGCAGTATCTTGAATTGCTTATGAAAAATACTTTTGTTCCTGCATTCATTATCACCGAAGTCCATCAGAATCCTGATAGAATTAAAAATATTTTTCTTGAAAGCGGAGTAAATGCCGGATTGGTTTTTGCAAACGAGGTAAATGCCGCTGTTTCTGCCGGGATTATTCATCCTATCGACCCTCGACAGCTTATCATTAACATTGTCGGACTTTGTGTTTTTCCTGTTGCTGCGAGACCTATTATAAAAACAATTCTTAATCAGAGCGATGAAGAGTATATGAATTTTATCGAAGTCAGAAAAAAGGAACTTGCAAATTTTATTATTAATGCAATTAAAGTACATTGATATGCTATATAAATTTTTAATACCCGTGCTGATGCTCTTTCAGATTGTATCTGCGACTTTGTTCGCACAGAACCCGATTACTTTGAAAGAATGTCATAGAATTGCTTATGAGAGTCATCCTAACTCAAAGCAAAAAGAATATTATAAATCAATCAGTTCACTGAAGCTTGAAAATATAGGTGTAAATTTTCTGCCTCAGATATCGGTAAAGGGGCAAGCATCCTATCAGTCTGATGTTACGGAGCTTGTTGTCAGTAATCCCATATTCCAGCCTCCCCAGATAAGCAAAGACCAGTACAGGTTCACAATGGATGTGCGTCAGCTTATCTATGATGGAAGCAATACATCATCTCTTAAGAACACTGAATCAAAGCAGGTTCTTGTTGATGAGCAGAAAGTTGAAGTCGAACTGTTTACTCTTAAGCAAAAGATTAATGATTTGTATTTTTCGGTTCTCCTTTATCAGCAGAACCTGAAGGTAAATGATTTGCTAATCAACGACCTTAAATCACGAATTGCTGAAACGGAATCCCGTGTTAAAAATGAAACTGCAATGCCCTCGAATCTGTATATACTTCAGGCACAGCTTCTTCAAACCGAGCAGGAAATGGAAAACATAAATACTGACAGAGAGGCTTCACTAAAAATGCTCAGCGAACTTATCGGATATAAAATTCCCGAGAAGTCAGAGCTTGAATATCCGCTTCATCAACCGATTGTTCTTGACGATAACCTTTCCAAAAGACCCGAATATAAGCTGTTTGATTTCCAGAAAGACCAGCTCAATTCTTATACGGACGTTATCTCATCACGCATTCTTCCCAAGCTCTCTGCTTTCGGGCAGGCAGGATACGGAAGACCCGGGCTGAACATGCTTGACAATGACTTCAAGCCGTTTTATATGGTTGGGCTGAATATTACATGGAACCCGATTAACTGGGGTTCAGATAATAATGAGAAACAGATATACCAGATAAATCAGAAGATTGTAGATTCCCAGAAAGAAACTTTTGAAAAGAATGTTAGAGTCTCTCTTGAAAAATATAAATCCGATATGGAAAAATACGAGAACCTGATTGTAAAAGATGAAGAGCTTATATTTCTCAGGGAAAAGATAGTTGCTACGACATATTCACAGATGCTGAACGGTACTATAACATCAACAGTTTATCTTACTGAGCTCAACAATAAAACATCGTCGCAGTTAATGCTTGAAACACACAAACTTCAGCTGCTACAGGCAAAAATTAATTACTTAACAACAAAAGGAGTTTACTAATATGAAATACATTCTCAGCATTATAGTTATTCTTATCTTCTTTGCAGGCTGCTCAAACGATAAGCAGAAGTCGGACGCTTACGGAAATTTTGAAGCAACAGAAACTATTGTTTCTTCTGAGTCGAGCGGCAAACTCAATGAATTCAGCGTTGAAGAAGGTATGCTGATTGAGTCGGGAGAAATTGTCGGTTACATCGATACAAGCCAGCTATATCTTAAAAAGAATCAGCTTGCTCAGCAGAAAAATACGACCCGCACAAAGTTTAAAAGTGTTTCCGCTCAGATTTCGGTACTTCAGGAACAGAAGAGAGTTGCTCAGCGTGAAAAAGAAAGAATTGAACGGCTCCTGAAAGATGAAGCTGCGACAGGCAAACAACTTGATGATATAAACGGCAGTATTGATGTCATCAATAAGCAGATAAATTCTATTGAAATGCAGAACTCGACTACTAACGAAGAACTTAAAGGTCTCGACGTACAGATTGAACAGGTTGTTGACCAGCTTCAGAAAAGCAGTATAACAAATCCTGTTAAAGGAACTGTAATATTAAAGTTTGCCGAGCAGGGTGAAATAGTTAATTTTGGTAAACCGCTTTATAAGATTGCAGACATTAGCACAATGGAACTTCGTGCTTATGTCAGCGGTGCGCAGCTGCCTGAGATAAAGCTCGGGCAGAAAGT
>JBHELA010000301.1:0-11885 GCA_041859005.1 Ignavibacteria bacterium | reverse complement strand
ATTTATACGGGTTACCAGTTTGGAAATTATTACAGGATAGTTAAATCAAAAAATGAGTATAAATATATAACACCAAAACACAAACTCGGCAATCGTCCTTACAGATTCAACTGGCAGGCACCTATACAGCTTTCGCCTTTTGATATGGATGTAGTTTACTTTGGTTCTAACATGCTGCACCGTTCGTCTTACAGAGGTGATAATTTCGAGACTATATCGGGTGATTTAACGAACGGCGGAAAAAAGGGAAATGTGCCTTACGGAACATTAACAACGATTTCAGTATCTGCATTAAAAGAAGGGCTCTTATACACGGGCAGCGACGACGGGCTTGTTTATGCAACAAAAGATGAGGGCGAGAAATGGGAAAACATCTCTGCAGGACTGCCAAAGGATTTATGGATAAGCAGAATAACAGCATCTGCGTTCAGAGTTTCGACGGTTTACGCGTCATTAAACGGATACAGATGGGACAACTTTGAGGCATATGTTTACAGGTCAGACAATTATGGAAAGAACTGGACAAAGATAGGGGTTAACTTACCGAAAGAACCCGTTAACGTAATAAAGGAAGACACAAAAGACGAAAATATTATTTACATCGGAACAGACGCAGGGCTTTACGTTTCACTGGACAGGGGCAATACATTTATGCAGATGACAGGAAATCTTCCAAACGTGCCTGTGCATGACATTGCCATACATCCCATAGAGGACGAGATAATAGCAGGGACACACGGAAGATCAATTTACATAGCTGATGTAAATCCCATAAGGGAGTACAGAAATCTAAAGACAAAAGACAAGATAGAAATATTCAGCTTTGATGATGTAATATATAATCCGGAATGGGGCAACAGAAATTTTTACTGGAAGTTCAACCTGCCCGAAACAATGAAAATACCTTTTTACATAACAAAGGCAGCCTTCGTGAATATAAACATTTACACAGAAAAAGGAATAAAGGTGTATGAAGACAGTTTAGAATACGGCAAAGGAATAAATTATCTAAGTTATGATTTATCCCTGCAGGAAAACCACCGCGAAGAATACAATCAAAATCAAAAGAGTGGAAAAGGCAAACTGACAAAGGATAACAAGAAACAATACCTGCTGCCGGGGAAATATTACATTGAAATATCAGACAATACGGGCACTTCCAAGCGCAGCTTTGAAATCAAGACAAGATAAAATGCTCCGGCATAATGCCAATAAGTGTTTTCAGAAAGAGAACTTTTTATATTTTTTCGTATTTACGGGAAATCAATACAGATTAGGGAAAACAGGGGTCGGAAAAAAGTGTCATTGGTTTACTTCTTGCTTTTTTCATATTACAATACTATTTTTAACAGTTTAATAAATTAAAATACAAAACTATGAACAAAGAACAACTCATCGACAAATTAGCAACTGATGCTAAAATCACAAAAGTAGCTGCAAGAGCAGTACTACAATCATTCATGACAGCCGTAAAAAAGGCAGTTAAAAAGGGTGACAGAGTAGGACTTGTAGGTTTCGGAACATTCTCATCAGGCAAAAGAAAAGCAAGAACAGGCAGAAACCCGCAAACAGGAAAGCCGATAAAGATAGCAGCAAAGAAGACCGTTAAATTTAAAGCAGGAAAAGAATTCAGCGATTTCGTTAACGGAAAATAAATTACAGACAATTTAGGATATAGAAGGCATTGCGAAAGCGATGCCTTTTTTGTTTTATGATTAAAACTAAATAATAAATTTAATAGAAGCTGATAATATAATGTAGTTAAAGAGTTTACTTGAACTATATTTTGGATATTCCATTATGTGTGAATTATAATATAAATTGTATGTAGAGTTCACATCAAGAATTAAATCCTCTGCGATATTCCCGAAAAGACCTATACCAAGATTTACACCGGGGTTAACACTTAGTCTTGAATTATTAACAGGGTCTGTTGTTTCATATTTATCTTTCGTCAGGTAAATTCCTGTACCGAAGTTAAAGTAAGCAGAAGTGTTTCTTTTATCCGTAAAGAACTTATAGCGGATGTCTGCACAGATTGAAGTAAGTCCGGGTTCATTTGTTGCTGTGTTAGATGGAAATAAAGTCGCAAACTCCGGGGAAGTAAATATATTAAATCCGATATAAATGTCATTATTAATCTTATTATGACCTGATATATTTCCAAACAGCATTAAACCATATCTATCCTTCATATTTGAAATAGGTATCTCAAACCCGAGTCCGAAGCCAATCATAAAATTTTTATTATTCTCTTTTGAAATGGATTTTAGATTCTCTGATTGAATGTATGAGGTTTGAGAAATAGCGGGAGACACAGTGATTATTATTAGGAATAATGCTATAATTAATTTATTCATAATTTTTATATAAACGATTTTAGTATTAAGTTAAATTTATTAATTCATTTATAACTTTGATGGAACCCTGTATCCGAAATTTAAAGATGCTAAAAAAGGAAGATATCTAAATTCCGGAGAAATAAAGAAATTATCAGTAATATTTATCTCTAATTTTGCTATTGCGAGAGGAAAAATTATTGCAGCTTCCTTACTATATGCAATAAAATCCAAACCGGCTCCCAACACAAAATTAAGTGTTTTGTTATTATACAAACTCCATTGTGGAATCAGAGCAAGAATATAAACGGAATTTTTTGCGGGTATATAGTCGAATTTTCCCTCTAAGTAAAACGACTGACTAAATTGATGTCTGATTCCAGCATCTATTCCAAAGTCAGGACTAAGTCTTGAATTATCTATGTATAAAACAGGACCAAGCGATATACTGGAATAACACGTTTCTTTTGATTTTAAAATATTTTCTGGTGAAGGAACAGATTTCAAGGTTTGAGAATTAACAAAATTAAATGATATCAGGATTAACGTAAGTGAGGCAATTATTTTTATCGATTTCATTGTGTTTAAATAAATTGACTATTAGATTAAAATTAAATTTTTGGGAAAATGAATTTCTTATTCCAATCGCTGAGTGAATTTGTTAATTCCCTTTTTTCATATTCAGGGTCCTTTCATTTTATTTTTAGTATTGATGTCTCATTGTTTCATGACAAAACGTTTTTGCTGCACGAAATAATAAGTTATTTTATTACAGCAAACTTGCTCATACTGCTTTCCACATCTGCACCATTCGAATTTTTACCTTCAACTTTATAGATATAGATTCCTGAGGGAACTTCGTTTCCTTTTGAGTCTCTGAGACCCCACTCGACACCGCCATTACCGTCGTTTTCTGTAAGTTCTATAATCATAGCACCCGTAAGACTGTACACGTATATTTTGGCTGTCTTTGTAAGGTTTGCGAATGTTACTGCCTGCTTTGTTGCTTTGCTTTTACTGAAAGGATTCGGGTACACTGCAATTCCCGAAAGGTCTTCTTTTACGAAGCTAAGACTAAACATGCTGCCACTACCTTCGACAATTTTAGCACCGGTTTCGGAGTAGATATTGTTCAACCTAATAAAATAAGTCTTTCCGCTTGCACCGATATTGCCGCTGCTGTTTACACCGAGGGAAAGAAGTTTCTTGTTTGAATTATCCCTGACTACGGATATAACCTTAAGGTTAAAAGGTTCGATAGAGTAATTGGAAAGGTTATAAGCGGAGACTGTATCAACGATTGAATTAAACTCTACTGCCAGCGTGTTATTGTTTACAAGCTTAAGGGTGCTGATATAGAATGCAGAGGAATCGTAATTTTGAACGCTGAACGTTACAGCATTGGTATCTACAGGAGACGAGTAAAAGTCTAAGAGGTTTTTTGTTTTAATAGTATTGGTACCATTGGTAATCTTTTCTTTAAAGGTAAGAGCGTATTCATAATTGCTTTTTATTGCAACACTATTCGGGTAAATGTTACCGTTGAGTATGAACAGTTCTGGGTTTGGGATAATAAGAGGTATTTTCCCGGAGAACTTAATAAACACGCTGCCTTTTTCGTACACAGCACTCAGGAGTTTTGATTTATTGTGAACGAATACTTTTACAAAATTTGACAGAACGCTTTCCTTTATCGGTATGGTTGTATCAACTGCTGAAACCTTATAGTAATAATCCCTTTTATTGATTACGGAATTATCAATATAGTTTAATGATGTGGTTGAATCATAAACGATGTAACCGGTTGAATCGCTATTGCCTTTATATATTTTATAATACTGTGCTCCCGGAACATTCTGAAAAGAAAGGCTGACTGAACTGGAGTCAAGGCTGTAACCCTTTAGCCCTTCGGGTGTGGAAGGACCTGCAAAGGGAATATTTTTTTCAAGGAATATAAGAGAGTCGGCGGAATTTACACCGACTTCTTTGATGCCGTTATTATCAAAATCATAGGTTATGGAATTGTATGAGTTAATACCTTCTTTAAAGAATACTGGTTCAAACTTATTTGCAGACTGATTATACTTAACAATATATAATGAATTGCTTTCGCTAACGATAAGTTCATCTTTGCTGTCATTATCAGTATCGCCTGTTTTCGAGGAGATTTCAGCCTGGAAGTCATTGTTGTATAATTCAATAGAAGAATATTCGGAGAAGGTGTTGCTGCCTGTACTTTTTATGAAAAGTACAGAGAAAAGTTTGACGGGTATGGCAAGGTCAGTACTGAAACCAACGGCAATTTCCTTTTGCCCGTTGCCATCAAAATCACCAAGACTTAAATTATCACCTTTAATTACGAGGGGATACTCTTCATGGAAAAGCAAAGCAAAAGAATCTCCGCTGACGTGTTCATAAATATTAACAGAGGTTCTTTGCGCTCCTTCGCTGTCAAAGAATGAATTAGTGAAAACAATTTCCTTCTTTCCGTCATTATCAAAATCATATACGAGTGTATTCTGCGAGTTTGCATAGCTTGAGGATGACTGAGGTATAAAATTAAGATGTGCGAAATAAGTGACATTACCCTGATATTTCATTATCCTTAGCCCATTAATATCAAATCCAAGAGCCTCTTCAATGCCGTCACCATCAACATCGGCAAACTTTGATGACCAGAATTCATTTGAAACATCGCTTGTCCATATTGTTACTGAGGGCACCTGATAATCATTGGGTGACTGATAAATACTGCCATTTCTCTGCTGAGAAGTGAGCAGGCTCCATTTATTATTCCTTAAAATAATATCACGTACTATGCTGCTGCCAATCCAGGCAAGAGTTGAGAGAAGAAATTTATTATTGCTGAATTCATATATCTCGGCGGTTAATGAGGTGTTAAGATTATTTATAAAAACATTCTTGCTGCCGTTATTTCGAATATCGACAACTTTATCTAAGACCTGTGACTTAGGAAGGTTGTATGGTTTCTTAATGTAAGAGTATTTATCAATCTGCTTCTTTGTTTTAAATTGAAAAGAGGAATCGTTTAGAACTGTTTGCTTTCCATTTTGGGAGATTGCTTCTATATAATATTCATAGTCGGTTTCCGAGGATAGCTTGAAATGCTCGAGCTGTGCAAAATGAGCAGTTGTAATATAGCCGATATTTCCTTCATCGGCGTAAATAGCGGTGTATGGTTCATTAACATTCCTGCGTTTATAATAGATGAGCCCTTCCGTGGGGACATTTGTATTAAAAGTAATGAACTCAGAGAAACCATCTTTATACACTATCTCTCCGTTTGTGCAGTTTGTAATTATTGGAGAGGATTCATCTTTATTAACAACAGTACTATGTTCGATTATTCTTCCATTATTGTTTTGCAGCTGAAGCTTAATAGTATAGGCTGTATCAGGCAAGGATGAAATATTCCATTTAAAAACTGTATCCCTGATAACCTGAACCGAAGAAGAGAAAAGGTTTGTGTAACTTTCAGGTTTCAGACCTAAACCATATTTTAAAGAATAAGAAATAAAGAAAGCAGATGCAGCCGTAACAGCAATGTTAACGGTATCGTTTGTAAAACTATAGTTAATAGACGGAGAATATATTCTTGCTGTAGTAGGATTATTATAATTCTGATATGCAGAAAGTGCATTCAGAATTCCCGATGAGTAATAATCATCCCAGTTTGTCTGGAAGCCAAAATATCTTGTAGATGAGACAAGAATACCACGTATGTCTTCGTTCGATAGAGACGGATTCTTTGCGATAAGCATTGATGCTATTGCTGCAACTATGGGTGCAGAGAATGAGGTGCCGTTTGCATACATATAGTCATTTCCGAATTCCTGAGAGCCTTTACCAAGGCGGGAAGTCGTCAGGATATTAACACCGGGTGCATACAGGTCAACGGTTACACCATAAGCTGAGAAAGAAGCTTTGTTATAATTTTCATCGTTAGCAGCAACAGAAATAACTTCATCAAAAGACGAAGGATAATGAAGAACGTATGAATTATCGTTACCGGCTGAGGCAACAAGAACAACATTCTTCGCATATGCATACCTGATAACATCACGCAGCAAGCTGCTGTATATATAATCACCAAAACTCATATTGATAATCTTAACACCCTGCATAACACTATACAGTATTGCAGATGCGATATGGTCTTCGTAACCGATACCCTGCGAGTTAAAACACTTCAATATTAATGACTTCGAGCCTGCAGTTACAGATGAGATACCTATGCCGTTATTGAATCCTGCTGATATTACACCTGCAACGCATGTACCATGTGAGTATATATTATCATCTTCAACATTATTATTATTGCTGATGAAGTTCCAGCCGCGCCAGTTATCGATAAATCCGTCGTTATCATCGTCAATGCCGTTGTTTTCTTTTCCGTTACCGTATTCGCCGTTATTAATAAAATAGCTTTGCTGAAGGTCGGGATGAAGGAAATCCATACCTGAATCGATAATACCGACAAGAGCGCCTCCCTGCTGTGAATCCCAGACAGGCGGGACATTAACCATGTTTAAATAATACTGGTTTGGGAAGTAAGTATCGTTTGGAGTTAATGATTCGAGTTTAAGATCGTTTATTACATTAATGTACTCAACATATTTATTCTGACTCACTTCTGAAATAAAGTCGTTTACTTTTTGTGTATTAGCTGTAAGTATAAATATTTTATCAAGACCAAAGTTCTCATTGTTTTTGAGATTAAGCTTAGATACAAACTTATCGAAAAGCTGAGCAGACGCAATAATATTATATTTTTCTATTGATTTCAACAAAGGATTTCGTGAATTTCTAATGTTATTATTTTTGAAATCGCTGAGTACTGTTTCAGGAGTGTTTTGATTGAACTTGAGTACTACTCTAACGGACTGCGAAAAGACGGAAGAGGCAGCCGAGAGTAATAACAGTAACAATATGAGCCTTTTATAAAACATTGGTATGTAATAATAACAAGTTCACACTTTAAAAAATATCACAAATAAAATATATTTTAATAAACTATTATAACATGAAAAATTCAAGATTCTACATTATTACGGCTATTGCAATAATAAGTATGTTGTCGCTAAGTTCATGCCTAAGTATAGACAGAAAAATTAAAATCAATGCTGACGGGTCGGGAACGGAAGTACAGACATTTAACATAGACAGAACATTTTATGACCTTATATACAGTATGGTAAAAGCAATGGATTCGACAAGAGCTATGTCCGTAAAGGATTCATTATACAAGCACGACGAATTGCTCATACCAATAAGAGCAAACTTAAGTTCGAAGGAAGGCATTGAACTGATATCATTAACAGGAGTAACAAATGAAGACTCGTCAGCAACATACAAGTTTGAGTATAAATTCAATGAAGTCTCAAAAATAGGTTATGCAACGAACATATCAGCGAAAGACATTTCAGGAGAAAAAGAAAATAAATCCGAAATTGTATGGAATGATAACGGAAACACGATTAATTTCAGTCTTCTTTACAAACCTGACCCCGGAGAGGACATTAACCAGGAAGAGAACAACAAAGCATTTTCATTCCTGTTTGCGAACAAGAATGTAGATTTCGAGATTGAGTTTCCTTACGAGATTGAGAGCAGTAATGCAATAAACGCAACAGGAACAAAAGGTGTATGGTCATTTCCTGTATCTGATTTGATGCTCGATAAAACCAAAAGACTTTATCTTGAAGCAGTACTGAGAAAGTAGTATTATTTGCTGTAAACGATTTTGCCGTTGATGAATGTATTTTCAATAACGGCATTTTTTATTTCTTCGGGATTAATTTGAAATATATCCCTGTCAACAACTATTAAATCTGCCTGCTTGCCTTCTCTCATACTTCCTTTAATATTCTCTTCAAAGCTTGCATAGGCATTGTTTATTGTATACGCTTTAAGGCAAGTATCGAGGTCGAGGCACAGGTCTGTATTGAAGCCGTTTTCGAATCCAACTGCTTTGCGGGTCATTGCATAATAAATGTTCTCAAACGGATTTTCTGGAACGACAGGGAAATCGGTGCCGAAGCAAATGATGTTGCCTCTGTTAAAAAGCTTCTTGAATACGTGCGTGGTTTCAGGATGAACAAGATTTTCAGTTGCAACCTTTGCGTCAAAGAAAAGGTGTGCGGGCTGAACAGAAGAAATAATATCAAGCTTTTTAAATCTATTGATGTCTTTATCGGAAACATGCTGAATATGTTCGAGACGTACTCTTCTATCCCAGATACCTATATCCTTTTTAAGCTGTTCAAAAAGGTCGAGAGCTTCGCTTACAGCTCTATCCCCTATCACATGAATAACGAGCTGAAGACTTGATTTATCTATTTTGTAAGCAAGTTCTTTCAGTAAACCGCTTGTAACTTCCTCGGTACGCATACCGCAAGAATCAGTACCCTTATAATTATCGAAGAACAAAGCTGTTTTGCTTGAAAGAGAGCCGTCGTAGAAAGCTTTCATGCCGCCGAATTTTATGGAGGCATTATATTCAGAAAACTCTTGTCTATAATCATTAACCTTTTCATATTCATTAAAAGGTATGACGGAATTAATCTTAAGATTCAATCCTTTATCATCAAGAAGGGATTTGTAAACGTCAAGGTCTTCGCGCCATGAGATATCAGTAACAGATGTGATTCCGAATGAATGGAGCCTATCAATCTGTGCTTTGAGAATGGCTTTTTTATCATTCATACTTTTCTGTGGCAAAGCATGAACTACAAAATACATAGCTCTTTCTTTCAGTTCGCCAGTAAGATTATCTTTAGTATCTTTTATGACCTCATCGCTGCTGAAGTTTTGAACTATGTCACTAATGTTTAGTTTTTCGAGAGCAAGGGTATTGCAAAGAATAGAATGAAGGTCTGTACGGAATAGAACCACAGGAATATCACTGCAGATGCTGTCAATAAAGTCTTTGTTTATAATGATATTTTCAGTGAAGTTAGCTTCTGAGAAGTAGCCGCCAATTATCCAATCGCCCTTCTTTAGATTGTTTCTATAAGTAGTGATTTGATTTTCAAAGTCTTTTCGTGTTGCTGAATATCTGAGATTTACTTCTGAATTGACGAGTGCACCTTTGAACAAATGACAATGTCCATCCGTGAAGGCAGGCAGCACAAGTTTTCCTTTCAGGTCGATAGCTTCGGAATAAATGTTTTTATCATCGGCTTTACCTTTGCCAACGAATATTATCTTGCCAGTTATAGAATCAATTCCGACTGTTGAGGCAAAGTATCCGTTGCCGAGCCAGATTTTTCCGTTATATAATAATGATTTCATCAGTAAAATTATTGAAAGAGACAGAATAGAGCAACGTAAAAGCGACGGTAGCACAGAAAAAAGGAAACCAAATAATTCATCGGTAATAAACCATTATAATCTTATGTGTGAATTAATAAACAACAGCAGCGAGAGGGTGCAAAAGCTGAAGCAATTACTTTTTCCTGACTTCTTCATTCATCTTTTTAATTGATTTTGAATCTGTCGGATGACCGAGGTAGTCAATATTCTTATGATGAAGAAGATACTCCTCTTTTGATACGTTGTTTTGCCAATAACCTGTAACCATACCTATTCCCGTAATAAGCATAAATAGTCCGACAACACCAACTGCAACCCATTTTTTGTTAATGGTTTTTCTGACAACAACGTTTTTCAGGTCAAGGGTATCCTTTACCGGACATACATCAACGCAATTCATGCATGAAGTACATTCATCAGAAATGACAGTTTTGATTTGGTGCACATTGATTGAAGAGGGACAGGCGGTTGTGCATAACTTGCAATCGATACAGGAAGTACTGTTGCGCTTGATTTTATTCGGACTGATAAGAGATAATATTCCGAGCAATGCACCATAGGGACAGAGAAAACGGCACCAGAAATTGCGGATGACTATTGATAAAACAAACAAAATTGAAATAACGATGAGAGAAAATCTGGATATATCCGCAAAGAAATAGTACATTTTGACATCAGCCATTATATTATAAGTGTCTTCGAGGAATGCTTTAATAGACATGTCGGTCATCAGGAAGAAAATTGAATAAACAAAGAATCCAAGCAGGAGATACTTCAAACTTCTAAGTGGGTAATCGAGAAATTTAGGGAGTTTAAGTTTTCTTCTGAATATTTTTTCACCAAGGTCGCTGAGTAGTTCAGACAGGAAACCAACCGGACAAAACCAACTGCAGAACGATTTACCGAATAGGAGAGAGACAACTACAATTGCTGAAAAGATAAAGAATCCAGCAGGATGAACAAGACTTATCTCACCTGTCCTAAGGAAAAGATAAAAGCTCATGAGAGAACTTATCGGCAGGAAACCGTCAACTCCAGGCGGACGTGAATAGAATGGAGCCGTGCCGTGTGATTCAAGAAAATTAACGAACAAATAAAATTCTACGCCAATCCATATACAAAGCAGAGCAAAGGCGAGCTGAATATAAAATCTATAATCCCGGATTTTGAATTTCTTCGGACTTGTTGATACTAATTTCATTTGAATGAATAAATTTAACTTATATTCCTCTTAAGCAAATTTATTCGCTGAAAAAACTTAGTTCTGCTTAATCGTCTCCATCTTTAAGACTGTTTTCTTTCTGAAATGATCAAGTGTTTCATTAGAAAGCATTTCATAGGCATCTTTTCTTAACTTGCCCCATTTATTATGCACAGGACAAGGTTTATCAGGTGTGCAATCAGGAAAACCAAGGACACAGTTGTTAAAGAGCGAGAGACCATCAATAGCTTCAACAATCTCTATGAGTTTAATCTGTGAAGGTTTTCTATCAAGAAAGAACCCTCCTGAATTTCCCTTCTTTGATGCAACGAGTTTCTTTAAAGCAAGGCTTTGAAGGATTTTAGAGACAAACTCCTTTGGAATACTTAGCTTTCTTGATATTTCATCAGCAGAAGCCATTTTATGATCTTCGAGAGTTGAGAGGTAGAGAACTGCCTGAAGACCATACTCACATTTTTTAGAGAAAATTACAGTCATAATATTAATCAGATAGATTTATCTTGTTAAATATAACAACTTTGTCCGATTTAAACAACGGAAAAATAAATGTGCATAGTTAATAATTATAAGAAAATACTACCAATACAGAAACTTAAACATAATATTTAACCGCGAAGGTCGCAGAGAGCGCAGAGAAGAACAATTAAGTTTAAGAACCTATAAAATAAATAGAGCATTTACTTCATAGAACAAAGAGAGAACGGAGAAGAGCAATTAATTATTTCAATGACCTTGATGACTTAAGCTTACACTATGTGAGGGTTATAATTATGCGTACTTTATGCGCACTTACAGCGTACTTTCAAATAATTTTAATAATTTGAAGGAGATGATTTTCGGGAAATCCAGAGAATACGATATAATGTAAAGAAAAGACCATACTTTCTTTGAATGATAAAATATGATAAAACGGGAAAAATGGAGGTAAATTTTTAACTTTCAAGCAAAAAAGCCTTGCAAGTATTATATTTTGTTATTATTATTGCAGT
>JBHELA010000102.1:0-4124 GCA_041859005.1 Ignavibacteria bacterium | reverse complement strand
AATATCGCTGAAAAGAAATTATTTCCCGACACAAGCAGCTACAATGCTGATATCAACAGGTACAATCATTCAGGTAATGTAAATATCAAATATAAATTTATTACTAAGGACTCGATGGAACTAAAAAAACTAACATCACCCTTGGGAATTGTTTTTGACGGTGAATTCAGCGGCAGACTTACAAATTCAAAAGACGAGTTTAATTCAACATCATCTGTGTTCATTAATAATTTCATTTATCACGACACTTCAATCGTGCTGAACAATCTTAAAAGCAACATAGTATTTTCTAATGATTACAGGAAATTAAGCGATGAAGAACCTCTGTCTTCATTTGCGCTGAATATGTATATGAATGCGGATAGAATAATGATTGATTCTGGTAAATACGATTCATTGCAAGCATTATTAACACTCTCGGAATCAATGGCAAATCTTGATTTCAAAGGACGAATTCAGCCTCTGAATTATGCGATGATAAAAAGCGCGGTTGACATGAGAGGCGATCAAACAGTTTTTACCGTTGACAGTCTTTATGCAAAGTATTTCGATTACAGTATTGTAAATAATAATGTATGGACGATAAATTATATTCCGAATCAGGAATTCAATGTTAAACAGCTCGGACTAAAAACGGGCAATATGGTCTTAAACCTTGATGGTTATTATTCTCTTTATGGTATTAGCGATATTAATATCAACGGCGATAATATAAATTTAGGACAGATTTATGAGATGATAAGACCTTTTGATACAACATTAACGGGAGAAAAGAACATCTATCCTGTAAAAGGAGAACTTAAAAAGTTGTTTGTTCATCTTGAGGGAACCCCGTACGATGTAAACATAGGTCTTGAAGTAAAAACGAATACCCTGACGTTTGATTCGGTTGGAATAGGGACTATTGAAGGTACCGTAATATACAAAGACAGGGTTCTTTCTCCTGATATTAACATTACAAATAACGGTTCAAAAAGTAATATGCAAATAACGGGAAATATACCGTTCGATAATCCATTCGTTCAAATTGATACTACTGCCGCACGAGGAGATAAGCCCGCCGAGCTGCATTTCACTGCCAATAATTTTGAGATACAGTATTTTGCAAAACTTTTCCCAGGAATTGGAGACCTGCGGGGAATTCTTGACGGCAGTATTGATGCTGATGGTTCGTATTTTAGTCCGAACCTGAACGGTGAATTAAGAATGACAAAAGGGAAATATCTTCTTGATTTAACCGGTATGTATTACGACTTCAAATTTAAAATCAGCACTAATAATTCAAAACTCTTAATAGATTATATAAGCCTTTATAATCCGGATGATGATACACGCCATATTGATTTTAGAGGAACTGTAGATTTCAGGGGCTATTCACTTAAAGATATTGACCTCACAACCTCAGGTGACATGGTCATTCTTGACAAAGGAAATATCGAAAACAGATTCGGACTTAAAGGTTATGTCCTGGGAGGTATAGGAAATCCCCCCGTTACGATAAAAGGGGATTTGAATAAACTTGACGTCAAGGGGCAGTTTATATTTAAAGAAACATCAATTACTTCTTTACCGGACAGCAGAAAAGGCTATCAGAAAGATGAAAAAAACATAATATATTTATCGGCAAATGATTCCGCTTTTAGTACTGATACAAGCAGAAGAAAAATATCTATTTACGAATACGAATCTATTAATCCTTTTTTCAGAAACAGGTATATTCTTGTAGACTCAGTAAAGAGATTTTCGGTCTTAGAACTGCTGAATCTTGACCTTAATTTGATAACGGAAAGAAATGCAAACATTTCCATTGATTTTAATAACCTGACACGCGACAGGCTTTTTGGTGAAGTCATTGCTGACCTTCGCTTAAGAACTGTCAGAGGTCGTTTTATAGCAAACGGAGAGGTCAACGTAGTCGGTAATTCGTACTATAGATTTTACAGAGATTTTAAAGTAAAAGAAAGCAAAATTATTTTTAAAGGACCGATAGAAAACCCAGTACTTGATATTCGGGCTGTTTATGCCGATATGAAATCAACAGAACAATTTGGTACAATTAACACAAACCCGATAGAAGTTGTGCTTACTGTTAAAGGAAATCCTTCCAATCCGGAGATTACTTTAAAGCTTTATGAAAACGGAACCGAGATGCAGGGGAACGATGCTACTTCCGACGCTTTAACATTTCTGCTGTTTGGAAAATACAAGAACGAACTAAGTGCATCCGAAAGCCAGTCTGTCGCAACAGGTATCGGCTCTACTGTAGGCTCGCTTTATGTTACTTCTTTTCTTGGTCAGATTCTCAGGGACATGATTCCGTTTATAAGCGATGCAGAGCTGAACTATACTGAAGGCGGTTTACAAAACACAAACGTAAATGTCTCATCCGATATATACGGTGCCAATATTACAGTTGGCAGCAGAGTGATTGAAAACAATGCGTACCTTGAGTTCAACATGGAATACCCCTTAAATAATCTTCTTAATGTTAAGCTGCCCGAAAAGATACTCCTACAGTTTGCGAGGGAACAGCTTAACAGCAGCGTAATTACAAATATGGATGTTTATTACTCAACAGGAATAAAAATAGCTTACAAATTTAAATTCTAAAACGCTTCACCGATACCAAAGTTTATGGTAATCTTTTCTTTTATTATATTTTCAAAGCTGTTTTGAGTTATCCATTTCCTGCCCTCGATGTCAAGCGGGTCATATATCTTAATGCCAAAATCTACTCTTACAGGACCGATAAAAATGTTATACCTGAGCCCTGCTCCTATATCAATGGCAATCTGATCTGCTCTGAAGATACCGATAGTTTCCCATACGTTTCCAAAGTCTGCAAATACAACTGCCTTGAAATTTTTTTTAAAAGAAGTTGAACCGGGAAAAAGAACTTTTCTGAATTCGATGCTGCTTTCTAACAGGAAGTTTCCTCCAATACGTCTGTCGTTTACGAAGCCATTCCCAAGAGGTAGCCATCCTCGCATACTATTGCTGCCCCCGCTGAAATACCTGTAAATAGGCTGTATAGGGACAATCTTTGCTCCGTTTCCGTATGCGATGTTAACGGCAGTAAGTAATTTTGAAGCGATTACATTTTCACCCTCATTGTCCGATACATTATAGTAGAATCTGTTTGATGTTGATAACTTAATAAACTTAGAGTATGACATGCTGTTCTCAAACGCATTAAGTATTAATTCGGGCAGAAGTCCGCCCTCACCGGCAGTGATTGAATGATAATACCCTTTGAATGGGGCAATTGCATTGTTGGTATTGTCGTGTATAAGAGTAAAACTTAAAAAGGAATTATATAAATTTACGTCCTGCATAGCACCGAACGTGTATTTGAATTTCATGAATTCCTCGCTAAGGTCTATTGTAGCTTTGTTGTAAAATGTATGATCGGCAATGTAATACCTGAATGATAATACATTTCCGAGATAATAGTTGGTGTAACCGTCGAAATTATAGTAACCGACAGACAGTTTGTCATTAAGGGATGATTTACTGTTAAAAAAGTAAGGCTGTGTAATATTATTTACAAGTTCAATTAAATTTACATTCATCGTGCTGTAAAGAGCATGGATTTCCGACGTAAATATTCTTCCTCCGCCCCATATGTATTTATTCAGATATTTTAAGCCGCCACCTGCATAAAAGTAATTGCTAATATTTGTTCCTTCTATAAAGGGAGTAAACTCCTGCCTGTTGCTTAGCCGGCAGTCAACTTTCAGGTTAACAATATCCTTCTCAATTGAGCTTGTCCTGATTCTGACACTTCTAATAATAGGCATCTGGGAAATATTCTTCTCCGTATCCAGCCTTTTCTTCTTGCTGTATATATCCCCTTCGTTGTATGCTATTCCGTTTGAAAGAAATTCCCTGCTTACATCGTAAACGTTGCTGTCAATGATTATTTCCGTTTTTCCAAATCTGTATGTTGTGTCCGCTCTTACAAAATTAATAGTTATGTTGACGGTTGAATCCTTCTTTAATATTACATATCCCGAGTCTGTTTTTAGCGTTGCATTCATGTACCCGTTGTTATGAAGAAGCTCAAGTATCCCGGTTGAATAGTCAATCATGTCATCTTTTCTGAAGTAATTCCCGGATTGAAG
>JBHELA010000061.1:0-6677 GCA_041859005.1 Ignavibacteria bacterium | reverse complement strand
TTTTGGTAACCCGACTGGTATAAACCCAACCGGTGAAGTGCCTAATAAGTATTCACTGTATCAAAATTATCCGAACCCATTCAACCCAACTACAACAATCAAGTTTGAAGTTGCCAATAACAGTTTTGTAACTTTGAAAGTTTACGATATAATGGGAAGGGAAATAATGTCGCTTGTTGATCAAAATATGAATGCAGGTACTTATGAATATTCTTTAAATATGGACAATCTTACCAGTGGTGCATATTTCTATAAAATGACAAGCGGAAACTTTTCTCAAATCAAGAGAATGATGTTATTGAAATAACAATGAATTAAAAATATTTGACGTCTATTTCCTTTGATAATTTTGTATTTTATTCTAACGACAATTGACGTGTCATAAAGAATTCATCTAAAGAAGCGTTGTGAAGTCCTTTCCAACACTTCTTTTTATATATGCAAACATAAAGAGGGTTAGAAAACCCTTTTATAAAAATAATATTCTTATAATATTAACACATCCCACGCTGAGCTTGGGAAGGGGAACTAAAATATTTGTTATTTAGATGAATTATCAATGAAACAGAAATAATCAAAGAAATTGAAAATGCTTTATTACTTTTTTGATATGGCTTCTTTTGTTACACATCATAATATATAAAAATATTATTTAATTAATGTCATTTTCTTTGTTTCCGAAAAATCTCCAACGGATATTTTATAAAAATATACGCCACTTGTTAATTGTGAGCCATCGAATGTTGTTTCATACGTTCCCGGCTGTAATCTTTCATTCACAAGTGTTTGAACTTCGCGCCCCATCGCATCATAAACTTTCATCACTACCTTGTTATTCTCGAAAGTTCCTATTGGGAATCCATTATTTATAACATCAAACCTTATCTTCGTCGTCGGGTTAAACGGGTTAGGAAAGTTTTGTGATAAAGAATATTTTGTAGGCACTTCCGTGTTTATATTTTGTATTACGCTGATTTCTGATAAAACACGCCGCCAAACTGATTGATTACTTGTTCCTGCAAAGATATAGTTATTCGTTACTAATAATGCACCAACTTGTGGAACAATATTGAATCCCTGGTTTTTATTTATCCAGTTTGTTCCGTTATTGCTTGAAAAAAATACACCACCGCTGGATGTTCCTGCAAATATATTTGTTTCTGAAACTGCAAGAGCATAAATGATATAACTTGTCATTCCGATTGATGTCCATGAGTTTCCGTTATTTGTTGATAAAAATACTCCACCACTAGTACCAGCAAAGATGTTTGTTCCTGAAACTTCAAGATCACAAATAATATAACTTGTCATTCCGATTGATGTCCATGAGTTTCCATTATTTGTTGAGAGATATATGCCGCCTGATGACCCCGCAAAAATGTTCGTTCCTGAAACTGCAAGTGCCCCAATAGAGTAATTCGTTAAACCATTATTAACAGCAGTCCAATTGTTTCCGTCATTTGTTGAGATGTATATACCGCCTGCTGTCCCCGCAAAAATGTTCGTTCCTGAAACTGCCAAGGAATAAACATTTTGAGATGTTAAGCCGTTATTGATAGCAGTCCAATTAGTACCATTGTTCGTTGATAAAAAAGCACCACCGCTATACGTTCCTGCAAAAATGTTTGTTCCTGAAACAGCAAATGACCTAACTTCACGATTCATCAAACCTACTTCATTCCAAGTGTTTCCGTAATTTGTTGACAAGAATACTCCTTCTACCCATGTGCCAGCAAAGATGTTTGTTCCTGAAACTGCAAGTGCAAAAACATATTGATTCGCTAACCCGTTATTTGCTTCTGTCCAACTTAATCCGTTATTTGTTGATAAATATACTCCTGCGTCGTATAATCCTGCAAAAATATTAGTTCCTAAAACTGCAAGTGCATAAATATGTTTATATGTTAATCCGTTATTTACGACATTCCAAATGTTTCCGTTATTTGTTGATAAAAATACTCCTCCACCACCAGTCCCTGCAAATATATTTGTTCCTGATATACAAAGTGCTCTAACACTTTGATCCGTTAATCCGTTATTAACCGCTGTCCAATTGTTCCCGTTATTTGTTGATAAATATACTCCTCCACCAGCAGTCCCGGCAAATATATTTGTTCCAGAACATGCAATTGCAAAAACAGAATGAGTTGTTAATCCAACGAACGTCCAATTGCTTCCGTTATTTGTTGATAAAAATAAGCCGCCAAAGGTTCCTGCAAAAATGTTTGTTCCTGAAACCGCTAGTGATAAAATACCTTGATTTGTTAATCCGTTATTAACCGCAGTCCAATTGTTCCCGTTATTTGTTGATAAAAATACGCCGTAGCTTCCTGCAAAGATGTTTGTTCCTGAAATTGCAATTGCATTAATAGATTGATTCGTTAGTCCAAACGCAGTCCAATTTGTTCCATTATTTGTTGATAAAAATAAACCACTGCCAGTCCCTACAAAGAGGTTTGTTCCCGAAACTGCAAGCGCTTTAATATATTGACTCGTTAAACCATTATTTACTGCCTTCCAACTAATACCATTATTTGTTGATAAAAATACACCGCCGTTGTTGTCAGTTCCAGCAAAGATGTTTGTTCCAGAAACTACAAAACAATTTACAGTCCCCCCGCCTGGACCATTAGTCTGCACCCACTGTGCTTGTGATTTTAAAGAAAAGAATGAAGAACTCAGTATTATAAATGCAGTTAAAAAGTAAATACACTTTTTCATACAGATTTATATTTTTAAATTATTAAATACTTTCGTATTATATATAAACTACAATATTAAACTATTAAAATATAATTGTATTTTCAAGATAATTTCCTTTTCTCTTACTTAAAGGACTGGATTCCCGATATAAACATTCAGGAATGACAAAAAGAGGAAAGGACATTTATAAAAAGAAGTGTTGAAAAATTGATTTCAACACTTCTTTCTCAAAAAACATAATCAACTAAAATCTTTTGTTTATCTCTTCCATAATTTGTATTGCAGCTTCCGGAATCTTTGTCCCCGGACCAAATATAGCCGTTGCTCCATGCTCATAAAGGAATTCATAATCCTGAACCGGGATTACACCTCCGCATATTACGATTATATCCTCACGTCCGAGTTTCTTTAATTCTTCAATAAGCTGTGGAAGTAGTGTCTTGTGCCCTGCAGCAAGCGAACTCATTCCGATTACATGAACATCATTCTCAACTGCCTCTCTCGCTGTCTCTTCCGGAGTCTGAAAAAGGGGACCCATGTCAACATCAAAACCCATATCAGCATAAGCCGTCGCAACAACCTTTGCGCCTCTGTCATGTCCGTCCTGTCCCATCTTTGCAACCATAATTCTCGGTCTGCGCCCTTCCTTTTTCGCAAAGTCATCTGTCATTTTCTTTGCAAGTATAACCTTATCTTCACTGTCGGAAGCATATTCTGAACTGTAAACACCTGATATTGTTCTTGTCACTGCCTGAAACCTCCCCCATATTTTTTCTAATGAATAAGATATCTCGCCAAGTGAGGCTCTGACTCTTGCTGCTTTAATTGCTAAATCAAGTAAATTTCCTTCTCCTGTTTCTGCGCATTTCGTCAATGCTGAAAGTGCTTCGTCAACTTTTTTCTGGTCGCGGGTTTTCTTCATCTCATCAAGTCTCTTAATCTGAGATATCCTTACCGCAGTATTATCTACTTCAAGAATTTCCATCGGATCTTCTTTATCGAGACAGAATTTGTTTACACCGACTATAGTCTCTCTCGATGAGTCTATTCTTGCCTGGCGCCTTGCGGAGGCTTCCTCAATCCTGAGCTTTGGAATGCCTGCTTCAATAGCTTTTGTCATTCCGCCGTAAGATTCAACCTCAAGAATATGCTGCCATCCGCGTTTAAGAAGTGCATCCGTCAGACTTTCTACGTAATAAGAACCGCCCCATGGGTCTATTACTTTGCAGATGTTTGTTTCATCCTGAAGATAAAGTTGTGTATTACGTGCTATACGTGCTGAGAAGTCAGTCGGCAAAGCTATTGCTTCATCCAGCGAATTTGTGTGCAATGATTGTGTATGTCCAAGTACAGCCGCCATAGCTTCAATGCAAGTTCTTACTACATTGTTATATGGGTCTTGCTCAGTCAAGCTCCAGCCTGAGGTCTGTGAATGAGTTCTTAGAGCCATTGACTTTGGATTCTTTGGGTCAAACATTTTAATTAACTTTGCCCAAATAACTCTTGCAGCGCGAAGCTTTGCAACCTCCATGAAATAGTTCATTCCTTCCGCCCAGAAAAATGAAAGCCTTGGAGCAAATGTATCTATATCCATTCCCGACTGAATGCCCGTGCGTACGTATTCAAGTCCGTCTGCAAGTGTGTAAGCCATTTCAAGGTCTGCTGTCGCTCCTGCTTCCTGCATGTGGTATCCCGAAATGCTTATACTGTTGAACTTTGGCATATTTGCTGACGTAAACTGAAAAATATCAGCTATGATTTTTATTGAAGGTGTCGGCGGATAGATATATGTATTCCTTACCATGTACTCTTTTAGAATATCATTCTGAATCGTACCGGTAAGTTGTTCCTGTTTAACTCCCTGCTCTTCTGCTGCCACTATATAGAATGCAAGTACCGGAAGCACTGCACCGTTCATCGTCATCGAAACCGACATTTTATCTAATGGAATTCTCGAGAAAAGAATTTTCATGTCTTCGATTGAATCTATCGCAACTCCTGCCTTGCCAACATCTCCAACAACTCTTTCGTGGTCAGAATCATATCCTCTGTGTGTTGCAAGGTCAAACGCTACCGAAAGCCCCATCTGTCCTGCAGCAAGATTCCTTCTGTAGAATGCATTACTTTCTTCTGCAGTTGAAAATCCTGCATACTGCCTCACAGTCCATGGTCTCTGGACATACATTGTCGAATACGGTCCCCGCAGGAACGGGGGAATACCCGCCATATAATTTATATGCTCGTAATCCTTTATGTCATCTTTTGTATAAAGGGGTTTCACGTCTATCTGTTCCATCGTGTGCCAGATAAACTCTTCGACATCTTTGCCCGTTTCTTTCTTAAATATCTTCTTCCAGTCTTCGTATGATGTCTTCTTCGACGTCAAGTCTAAATCAATCTTCGAAAAATCTATTTTCATATATTATAATAGTTTATTATTATTTCTTCACCTCATAGGGAAATTTATTCTAATAATTTTAACCGCAGTGGTCGCAGAGAACGCAAAGGGTTATTATTAAATTTGTTGCATTTTAAAGAACTAAATAAAAACATCGTGTCTGCTAAGACGAAAAATATTATTCAGATTAATTATTTTCTAATCCATTAACAACTCTTTTATAACCTTTTATTAAGGTTGTCTCGTTAAAATTAATAAGCAATCCTAATTTTAGTTTTGATATTCTCAAATAAGAAAGTAATTGAGCCGTGTGAATATCATCTAATTTCTTTACTGCTTTTATCTCAATTATTACTTTGTCATTTATTATTATGTCTGCTATATATGCACAATCGATAAAAACATCTTCATATTGCAAAGGTATATTAACCTGTCTTTTTACATCAAGTCCTTGTTTCTTTAATTCATAGAACAAACATGCTTCATATGCGGATTCCAGTAATCCGGGTCCAAGTACTTTATGTACTTTGATACTAGCATCTAAAACAAATTTAGATATTTCGTCTTCTTTTAAATTAGTTATATTTACAATATCAGCTATCAAATTTATTTTATAATAATCTTAGTAATTTATTATTATCTGTTTTTTTGTTCTCGTTTTCTATTCTCTTTTTATTCTTTGCGATCTCTGCGCCCTCTGCGGTTAAAATCTCTTGTTATCAGCTGTTAAAATCTCAAACCAAGATCTTTAGCTCTTTGAAATAAGACAAATCTTTTCTTTGCGCTCTCTGCGTCCTCAGCTGTCAAAATCTCAAACCAAGATCTTTAGTTCTTTGAAATAAGACAAATCTTTTCTCTGCGCTCTCTGCGTCCTCAGCAGTTAAAATCTCATACCAAAATCTTTTCAGTTTTTATCTCTAAGACAAATCTTTTCTCTGCGCTCTCTGCGCCCTCTGCGGTTAAATGCTTTCAATATTCTTAATTTTCTATTCTCTTCTTTTCCTTTGCGCTCTCTGCGCCCTCTGCGGTTAAATAACGTATCCTATTTTTTCTTGCCCTTTGTCTTTGCTAAAATATTCTGTTTCCTCTGCGGTTAAATAAGTCCTTCTAATAATTTCTTATTCACTTCATAAACATCCGCTCCCATATAAATAAAATCATCAACCCCATTCTGCTTGTACGTTTCAACCATATCCTTCGGATAACCCGCAAGTATTACCCTTACATTCTTTATCCTTGCTTTAAGCTCTTTTACAAACACCGGTACTATTTCAGGATACGTATCGTCAGTTGAACATATAACCACAATCCCTGCTTTACTCATTATCGCTGCATTCACGGCATCTTCGTTAGTATCAAAACCCTTTTCATAAATAACATCAAATCCTCCAACTTCAAAAAATCCCCTTGAGAAATCCGCACGTGCCTTATGCTGCTTTAAAGGTCCCATTGTTGCAAGAAATATCTTAGGATAGTATCCGTGTTTATCCTTGTAGCTGAATGAGTAATCCCTTAATTCTTCGAATATCTCTGAAGCACGTTTTACCTTTAATGGTTTTATATTTACTGTCGCAGG
>JBHELA010000254.1:0-9479 GCA_041859005.1 Ignavibacteria bacterium | reverse complement strand
AGCTACATATATAGAAAAACACTTAACGCTAGACAGGAATTTTAAAAGTGAGGACTTCGAATCTGCACTTGATCCAAATAGCTTTAAGAGTTTTGTGAATAATGTTAGAGCTGCTGAAATTGCTATTGGGAACTCGGTATTCGGTCAATTAAGTGAAGCAACTCACAGATATAGAAATATTTCTAGAAAAAAAATTGTTGCTAAAACAGATATTAAAAACGGGAAATTGATCACAATGGATAATATTCAAATGAAAAGAACAGATGTTGGCTTAGAAGCTGATAAAATTTATCATGTTTTGGGAAGAACTACAAAAGAGAGTATTAGAAAAGATGATTCAATAACTATTGATAAATTATTATAATTATATGAAAATAGGACTTTTAATTTCAATAAGAGAAAAATCAAAAAGGTTTCCAGGAAAAGTATTTAAAAAAATAAATGGACAAACCGTAACCGAGAACATGGTTGACAGATTAAAGATTGCCAAGGGCTATGATAATCTGATTATTGCTACCAGTGATGACCCTAGAGATTTGGTGTTTGGTCAAATTGCTGAGAAGAAAAATATTGACATATTTTATGGTGATCGAGAAGATAAATTGTTGCGATATCTTCAAATTATAAATGTTTTTAAACTGGATTCTGTTATAATAGTAGATGGAGACGATTTATTTAGCTTTCCCGAAATAATAACAGAAACATGTGAAATACTAAGAAATAAAGATTGCGAGGTTGTATTCTGGAAAAATTTACCATTAGGAGCTGCATGCTCAGGTCTGACAAAGACAGCATTAGAAAAAGTAATGGAACTTAAAGCTGAAAGTGACACAGAAGTATGGGGCGGATACTTTACTCATGTTAATTTTAAAATCTTTTACGCTGAATCGAATAATACATTATTTAATCATCCCTATGTCAGATTAACTTTAGATTATCAAGAAGATTATGATTTGTTTAAACAAATTTATAATGAACTTTCTTTTTATGAAAACAAATTTTCTTCAATTGAAGTTATGGATTTATTAATCAATAAAAAACCTGAATTGGTAAAAATAAATGCCATGGCTCAAAAAAAATATGAGTTACATTTAAAAAAATCAGCTGCAGTAAAATTTAAATGAAAGGATATTATTATGAAATTTTTGGTAATTGGTCTCGGGTCGATGGGGAAAAGAAGGATCCGATGCTTGAATTCTTTAGGTTATAATGATATAGTCGGTTTTGATATTGCAAGAATCAGGAAAATCGATAGTAAAGAAAAATATAAAATTAAGATTTATGAAGATTTACATGAAATAGATTATTCTGTCTTTGATGCAATAATTATTTCAGTGCCACCTGATAAGCATCAAGAATATTTAGAATTAGCAGTTCAAAATAAAGTTCCAGCTTTTGTAGAAGCAGGTGTAATTTCCGAACACACAAAAATAATAATAAACAAAAATATTAAAGAGAATGTTTTTATTGCCCCCTCTTGCACAATGTTATTTCATCCTAGTATTAAGGAGATTAAAAGGATCATACATTCAGGGAAATATGGAAAAATAACTAACTTCACTTATCATTGCGGTCAGTATTTACCAGATTGGCATCCATGGGAAAATGTGAAAGATTTTTATGTTTCTAATAGAATAACAGGGGGAGGGAGAGAAATTGTTCCTTTTGAACTCAAATGGATAACAGATATTTTTGGATTTCCTAGACAAATTAAAGGTTTTTTTGACAAAACCATTGAATTCGGAACTGAAATTGAAGATTCCTATGCGTTTACTCTAAAGTTTAAAAATGGTTTAGGTTCGGTTATAATTGATGTTGCATCAAGATTTGCTACAAGATCATTAATAATCAATTTTGAGGAAGCACAATTGCGTTGGAATTGGGAGGACGGTGTAATTAAGGTATTTGAGGCAGATTTAAATAGATGGATACACTATTTTCAGCCCGAAGGAAATGCAGAAAAAGGATATAATAAAAATATATATGAACAAATTTATATTGATGAAATCAGAGCCTTTATAGAAGGAATTAAGGACAATACGAAATTTCCTAATACTATGGAAAATGAATTTAGGGTTTTAAAATTATTAGATAATATAGAAAATTCAGATGGAGGATTTTACAGATGAACTTCAGTGAAAGATTGAACAACTTAATTCCTGGTGGGGCACACACTTATTCAAGGGGTGATGATCAGTACCCTTCAAATGCACCATCGATTTTAACAAGAGGAAAAGATGCATATGTATGGGATCCAGAAGGAAATAAATTTTTAGATTATGTCATGGCATTACGTGCAGTTACACTTGGTTATGCAAATGAAAGAGTAAATAATGCTGCCATAGCACAGATTAATAATGGAGTCAATTTATCAAGGGCAAGCACTATAGAACTTGAGGCTGCGGAAATTATAATTGATTTGATCCCTTCTGCTGAAATGGTAAAATTTGCAAAAAATGGATCAAATGTAACAACTGCCGCAGTAAAGATTGCCCGTTCATATACCGGAAAGCAGTATGTGTGTTTCCCGCGCCAACACCCTTTCTTTTCCTTTGACGACTGGTTTATTGGTTCTACTCCGTTAAGAAGAGGAATCCCAAAAGAATACGTTAAATATTCATTACCTTTTGATTATAATGATATAACATCATTAGAAAAGCATTTTGATCATTATCCCGGTGAAATTGCTTGTGTTATAATGGAACCGGCAACTACGATTAATCCATGTTCAGATAATTGTTCAAGGGTAAAATCATTAACGGAAAAATGTGCAGATTGCCCCAACCGTAATAGTAATTTTTTAACCAAAGTAAAAGACTTATGTCATAAAAACGGAGCATTATTTATTCTCGATGAGATGATTACAGGATTTCGTTGGCATTTACAGGGTGCACAGACATGGTTTGGAATTGAGCCAGACATGTCTACTTTTGGAAAGGGGATGGCTAATGGTTATGCTATTTCCGCACTTGTCGGTAAGAGGGAATTCATGGACCTTGGTGGTATAAAAAAAGAAGGATTGGAGCGAACATTTTTAGTGTCGACTACTCATGGTGCGGAAATGCCTGCTTTAGGTGCATTTGTTGAAACGGTAAAAATTTATAAGGAAAAAAATGTTATTAAACACTTGTGGGAATTTGGTAAACAATTGTTCGATGGAATTAATAAAATAAGTAGTGATATGAATTTGCAAAATCATTTTTATATGGATGGAGGTTATTCAGTAATGAATTATATTACAAAGGATGAAAATGGTAATATGTCTTTACCCTTCAGGACATTATTCTCTCAGGAAATGATTAAAAACGGAATAATATTTTCAGCAATTGCAGTATCATATGCACACGGAGAAAAAGAATTAAATTTCACTTTTGATGCAGTTGAAAAAGCTTTGAAGATTTATAAAAAAGCACTAAGCGAAGGTATTGAAAATTATCTTATTGGTCCATCAATTAAACCTGTATTCAGGAAGTATAATTAATGAAAATAGCATTAGTTTCACTAAATCAGGTTTGGGAAGACAAAGAAACAAATAAAATTAGGTGCAAAGATTTCATCCGGGACGCATCCCTCAATCATTCGGAGATAGTAATATTTCCTGAAATGACCCTAACCGGATTTTCAATGAACACAGAAATCACAGCTGAAGATTTAAATAATTCCGAAACAATAAAATGGTTTAGAAATCAAGCTTCACAAGAATCAATAGGTATAATTTTCGGATTAGCGTCAAAATCATCACCGAAATCAAAAAATCACTTACTCTTTATAGACAAAATCGGAGACATAACAGCAAGTTACGCTAAAATTCATCCATTCTCATATTCAACCGAGAACCAGTATTTTGAAGGTGGAAATGAAATTGTTTCAACTTCACGGCGGAAAATTAAAATTGGTTTTACAATTTGTTATGATCTAAGATTTCCGGAATTGTATCAGGGATTGTCAAGAGATTGTGAAATAATAATCAATATTGCAAATTGGCCAAAAAGAAGGATAGAGCACTGGAGAACTTTACTAAAAGCCAGAGCCATTGAAAATCAGGTTTTCATGGTAGGTGTAAACAGAACAGGAACTGACGGCAATAATATAGAATATGAAAAAAGCTCGGCTGTTTACGCGCCAGACGGCCAAGAATTAAAGTCAGAATGCATGAATATGGAACTTGATATTTATAAAATTAATATTGAAGAAGTGTCAAAGATTAGAATTGCCTTTCCCGTAAAAAATGACCGTAAAATTGAACTTTATAAGAATATTATTTAATGTAATTCAAGAAATATTTTACTAAACATACAATATTGAATATCGTTTATTATGAGCAATGTTAATGACAAAGTTATAGTAGTTACCGGCGGTGCAGGACTTTTAGGACGAACATTCATCGAAGGTATATTAAAATCGAATGGCATAGCAATAATTGCTGACATTGACTTTGAAAAAGGGATGGATACCGAGAGGGAATTGTGTAATATATACGGCGAAAGATCAGTTCTATTTCACGAGCTTGATATAACATCTAACGAGTCAATTAATATTCTGATAAAGGCAGTTCTTGAAAAATACCAAAAGATTGATGCACTTGTTAATAATGCATATCCAAGAAATATAAATTACGGCAGACATTTCTTTGATGTAAGATATAAAGATTTTTGCGAAAACACGAGCTTACATCTTGGCGGTTACTTCTTAATGATGCAGCAATTTGCAAATTTTTTTAAAGGACAGGGATGGGGAAACATTGTTAATATATCATCAATTTACGGAGTTATTGCTCCCCGATTTGAAATATACGCAGACACTAAAATGACTGTACCTGTTGAGTATGCTGCTATAAAGTCTGCTATAATTCATCTTACCCGCTATACTGCAAAATACTTGAAAGGAAAAAATATAAGAGTGAACTCTATCTCACCAGGAGGTATTTTTGACAATCAGCCGGATAGTTTCCTTTCAGCTTACAAATTGGGATCACTCTCGAAAGGAATGCTTGACAAATCTGATATTTTAGGCACACTACTATTTTTGCTGTCTGATAATTCTAAATATATAAACGGTCAAAACATTACAATAGATGACGGATTTACTTTGTAATGAAGAGAAAAATAATTTATAATGTATCCTACGATTACCTTTCGGTGCCTGTCTTCAACTCTTACTCTAAAATTCTTGGCAAGGATTACAAACATGTTTTAGACTATTTCCCTGATCCGTTTATTACTCAGGACAATACTAATATTTGGAAAAAGATTGAGGATTCTTTTTTTGACGAAGTACTTATAAATGACTTCAGCGAAATAAATCTTATAAATGAATTATTAAAAGAGCAAAGATATATTAAGAATTATCTAAAGATTATTTATTATCTTAAAAAGTTCAAAAGTAAGGTACTTAACCTTTTATCCGAAATATCTCCTGATATTATAGTTGTCACCTCGGATCTTTCATTTATTTCAAGGATTTTTTCTGAATACTCAAAAGATAGAGATATTCCATTTATTTTAATACAACCATCATTTCTTCTTTCACCTCACAAAAGTAAATATAAGAAGCTGAGGGGGAAAATTCTTTATTATTTATTTAATGGTATGTTAGGTATCCCATTATTCAACAGACAAGAGCAGTGGGGAGACGAATCCAGGGATTCGATTAAACTCATTTGGGGGGATAAGTTTAAAGGATTAATAAAATCCGAAAATGTACATATAGTGGGAAATCCCGCTATCAGAAATTATCAAAATATAGATTATACAAACGGCAAAATTATTAAAGCTAAGCTTGGGATTAAGAGCGAAACACCTGTAATAACTATCTGTACAGAGGGCTTTGGCGGAATGATAGATGAAGAACAGGTCAATAACATATATAAAGAAACGATAATAAATACACCTGAATATCACTTTATAATTAAAGTTCATCCCCGAGATGAAATTTCCTTTTACGAAAAGTATTTTACAGGTACAGGAATTAATAATATTTCAGTAATAAATGAAATACCATTGCTTGATATCTACAGTTTTACAGATGTCCAATTATCAGTTAACTCCTATTCCTCGCTTGAAGCAATTTTATGCGGAATACCTGTAATTCTTGTAAAGAGAGAATTGTTGAATCAAGTTAATTATTTTGATGATGCTATAATTTTAAATTCAAACGATACTTTTTCATTAAAACAAAATCTTAAAAGATGTCTTAATGAAGAATACAAGAATGAATTTATGAATAACAGGGAAAAGTTTATTTCGCGATTATTTGACGGAATGAATCCCGTGGAAGTTGACCAAAAAATTCTCAATGTATTTGGCAGCTTGAAAAAACATAATTGAACCAAAAGATAAAATGATTTATTTGATAAGAACAAGAACATTATAATAAATGAAAACTATAAATTTTACATTAATCAATTAAATCTTTAATAAAGAAATAATTTTAAACTGTAAAGTACCATAAAGTAATTACATTGAAATATCATAAAACAGAAAAAGTTAAAATATTAATTAAAAAATAGATGGAATTTAAAAACAAAATAATATTAGTCACGGGTGGAACCGGTTCATTCGGTAATTTTATAACAAGCAGGTTATTACAAAAAGACGCAAAAGAAATCCGAATATTGAGCCGTGATGAGAAAAAACAGTATGATATGAGGATACATTATGCTGATAATTCCCGATTGAAATTTTTTGTCGGTGATATAAGGGATAATACCAGAGTTGAAGAAGCAATGGAAGGTGTCGATTATGTTTATCAGGCAGCAGCTTTAAAGCAAGTTCCAACATGTGAACTTTCTCCAATGGAAGCGGTGAAGACAAACATATTAGGTGTGAATAATATTATTAATTCAGCTCTTAAGCAGCGAATCAAAAAAGTAATTACAGTCAGTACCGACAAAGCAGTAAAACCTGTAAATGTAATGGGCATGACAAAGGCTATACAGGAAAGGCTGATAATTAGTGCAAATCATTCGCCTTTAAACAAAGGTACAAAATTATGTTGTGTCAGATATGGAAATGTTATGAGGTCACGAGGCTCTGTAATTCCTTTTTTCCGCAGACAGTTAAGAATGAATCAAATATTATCAGTAACCGATGTTGAAATGACAAGATTTCTTTTAACTTTGGGTGATGCAATTGATCTTGTGATTTTTGCAACAATAAATACTAAAGGGGGAGAAACTTTTGTTAAAAAAGCTCCATCTGCAAAAATCATAGATTTAGCAAGAATATTATCTGAGGATGAGGGAAAGAAATTTGATCACAAAATTATAGGCAAGTATCCGGGTGAAAAGCTACACGAAATATTGATTACAGAGGAAGAACTTCAAAGAACAAAAGACATGGGTGATTTTTTTAAAGTAAATCCCTTTTGGGAAAACGAGGTATTTGAAGATCTCAAGATTGAATACTGTTCGAATGAGGAGATCGTTAGTGATGATGAATCAATCCGAAAATTAATAAAAAGGTCAGATGACGAAATGAGCAAAGTCAGCGTTGAAGAAGGCGAATTCTCTAAAATATGATTATTCCATTGGTAAAATCATTTCTTCCTCCAAAGGAAAATCTCTTACACAATCTTGAAGAAATTCTTTACTCAGGTTATATTGCACAGGGACAAATTGTAGATGATTTTGAATCCGAATTTGGAAAATATTTAGAAAATCCGCTCGTTGTATCAGTAAATTCCGGAACAGCGGCATTACATATCGCTTTAATATTAGCCGGAATAGGGCGTGGAGATGAAGTTATAAGCACTGCACTTACCGCAGAACCAACAAATGTGGCTATAAAAATGACCGGAGCAAAAATTGTTTGGGCTGATATAGATTCATTTACAGGCAGTATGGACGCAACAGATGCTGAAAGAAAAATAAACGAGAGAACAAAAGCAATTTTACCAGTTGATTACGCCGGAATACCCGTTGATATTGATAAATTCCATATTATAAGTAAAAAATACAACATACCTATTATTGAAGATTCTGCTCATGCTCTTGGAGCAAAATATAGAGGAAAGAAGACGGGAAATCATTTCCCGTTTGTCTGTTTTTCTTTTCAGGCTATAAAGCACATGACAACAGTTGACGGAGGTATGTTAGCATTTGATGATAAAGATAATTACGAGAAAGCTAAATTGATAAGATGGTTCGGGCTGGATAAAAAAAAGTCAAGAATAGATAATGATATTAAGATACAAGGGTATAAATATCATATGAATAATGTAAACGCAGGCATTGGATTATGCCAGTTAAAGTTCGTTGAAGAAATCATTTCAAAATACATAGATAATGGTAAGTACTTTGACGATGCTTTGAGGAATATTCCCGGTATAGAACTTTTAAAATATTACGATGGGAGCGAACCTTCATACTGGTTATACACCTTAAAAGCTGAAAACAGAGAATCTCTAATTCGCAAATTAAATGAACATGGAATTTCAGCATCTGAATTGCATAAAAGAAATGACATGCATTCTTTTCTGGAGAGTGATAAAATTGAACTACCTAATTTAGATATTTTTTACGACAAGATGTTACATATACCTTGCGGGTGGTGGGTTGGATTAAAGGAAAGAGAGTATATTGCTGATATAATAAGAAGGGGATGGTAAATGATTCCTTTGTATAAAGTCTATATGCCTGATAATTTACAAGAGTTAAATGAAATTCTACATTCGGGACAATTGGCATATGGAAAATGGGGAAGGAAATTTGAAAGAGCCATATCAGAATATATCGGAAACGAAAGATTTATATCAGTCAACTCATATAATTCAGCAGTATTAGTTGCAATAACTACATTAGGACTAAAACCCGGGGATCAGGTTATAGCATCACCGATGAGCTGTCTTGCATCTAACCAGCCGTTTGTTACGCAAAATCTGGATGTAGTTTGGGCAGACATTGATCCCGAAACCGGAACTTTAGACCCTGATTATGTTAAGAAAATAATCACCCCAACTACCAGAGCAATATTTCATAATCATCATTGCGGATATGCAGGGTATGTAGATGAAATGATTGATATTGCCAGAGCATTTGGATTGTTTATAATTGATGATGCAATAGAAGCTTTCGGGACTGTTTACAAAAATAAATTTATAGGCAATCAAGATTCTGATATGACATTATATTCCTTCCAAACAGTGAGATTGCCTAACACTATTGACGGAGGAGGTATTGCGTTTAATAATGATGTATTATTTGATAAAGCAAAATTAATCAGAGATTTGGGGATTGACAGATCAAAATTCAGAGATGAAAATGGTGAAATCTCAAACCAACTCGATATCAAAATACCCGGCTACGGAGCAACCTTGAATGAAATGAGCAGTTATATAGGGTATATTCAAATGGGGGAAATTAAATCAATGATTAATCAACATAAGATTAATGCTGAAAAATGGAATTACATTTTACAAAATCAAACAGGTATCAGACAGCTAAGAATAAATGATGGAACGTTTCCTAATTACTGGGTTTA
>JBHELA010000240.1:0-4078 GCA_041859005.1 Ignavibacteria bacterium | reverse complement strand
AAATCAAAGGAAAGATTGCAGTGGGAAAAAGATTACGATTGTATTGCACAGATGAAAAGGTGGATGATTGAGAAAGGCATCTCTACGGCAGAAGAACTCGATAAAATCGAAAAGGATATAACTGCAGACGTAAAGAAAACACAGCAGGAAGTATGGAAAGAATACTGCGATCCGATACTTAATGAAAGAGCAGAAGTTAGCAAACTTATAAATGCTGTTGCAAAAACAAGCAGCAACAGTAAGAAGGTTGAATCAATTTACACAGCTCTTAATGCAGCAGATGCGAGAATAGAAAGGAAAGTCACAGCAGAAGCAGCATTTGACACTTTAATTGCGACAAGGGACGATAACTCAACGGAAAGACAAAAGTTAAACGATTGGTATGATGAATATTTAAAATCAAATGAAAAGAGATTCAACACTTTCCTGTTCAGTCAGTCTGATGAAAGTCCGCTGCTTGTAAAAGAAGTAAAACCTGTGTATTCAGATAAATCTCCTAAGGTCGCAGGAAGAGAAGTTCTGCTTGCATTCTTTGACAACCTTTTCAAGCATGACCCACGCGTGTTTGCTATTGGTGAAGATGTTGGACAGCTCGGAGACGTTAATCAGGGTATGGCCGGACTTCAGGCAAAATACGGCGACATAAGAGTAACTGATACCGGAATAAGAGAGCAGACAATCGTAGGTCAGGGAATTGGCGCAGCACTTCGCGGATTAAGACCAATAGTTGAGATACAGTATCTTGATTATCTTTTCTATGCTATTCAGATTTTAACCGACGACCTCGCAAATCTTCATTACAGAACACATGGCGGTCAGAAAGCTCCGCTGATAATAAGAACAAGGGGTCACAGACTCGTCGGTATTTTCCATTCAGGTTCTCCGATGGGAACAATTATTAGCTGCTTAAGGGGTATTCATATCTGCGTTCCAAGAAACATGACTCAAGCAGCAGGTTTTTACAATACTCTCATGAAGTCTGATGACCCGGGGATGGTAATAGAAAGGCTTAATGCTTACCGATTCAAAGAGAAGCTGCCTGATAACATTTCCGAGATATGCGTACCTCTTGGAATGCCGGAAGTACTGGAAGAAGGCGATGATATCACCTTAGTTACATACGGAGCAACCGTCGATATCGTCAGAGGTGCTGCCGCAAAACTTAGTGAAATTGGAATCAGCGTTGAAGTAGTTGACGTGCAAACACTTTTACCGTTTGACAGGTTTGGAATTATACTAAAGTCAATTGAAAAAACGAACAGGGTATTGTTTGTGGATGAAGACGTACCGGGCGGAGCAACTGCATTCATGATGCAGCAGATTGTTGATGAACAGGGTGGATACAAATATCTTGATTCAAAACCGCAGTGCTTAAGTGCTAAAGCTCACAGGCCTCCGTACGGAGTTGACGGTGATTATTTCTCAAAACCAAGCATTGAGGATGTCGTTAAATCAGTATATGAGATTATGCACGAAGCATCACCAGAAGCATATCCGAAATTCTATTAAAGAGTAAATCTTAGCATACTAAAAGGGGTGTTTTCAACACCCCTTCAATTTTAGCTAAAAATCATTCCTGAAACAGTTGTTATTAAAAGCCAGAAAATCCATACACCGAAAACCGTTGTATAAGCCTTTCCTGCAGATATCTTTGCAATTTTTGAAAGACCGATAGCTACGGCAACATAATACCAGATCGAAAATATATCAATCTTAAAAAGCAGTTCGCTTAGCTTATTACCTACAACCTCATCCGTAAGAAAAAGAGCAAGACTCGCAGATGCCATTTTTCCGATAACTACTGACAGCACAAGAGCAACTATAGAACCTATACCACCAATAATCATTGGCAGACCTACAACATTCATTAAACTGCCGAAATCTGCATTTGCTTTAAAAATTTTTATTACAAGCATATAAACAAGAGACAATACAAGTAGCATTAAAAATGGTATTAATATAGATCCGCCGTATCCTATTATCTGGAAGAATACGCCTTTGGGATCCATAAATTTTTCTGCCTGTTCTATTGCCTGTTGAGACTGCTCCTGTGTCATCTTGCCGCTTTTTACATTTTCTTCCATGCTCTTTTCAAGCTGTTCCTTTTGTTTATCCATCATTCCCGACATTATCTGCTCATCCCTGAAAAAAATAAAAGTTACTACTAAACTGATAATTACGGTAATAAGAACCGATAAAAACCAGTAATTCTTTTTCTTGGTTGCAGCTATAGTTTCAAATGTTTCTCCGGGACTTGAAAGAACACCTATTAGAGCATCAGTCGATGAAAGCTGTTCAACTGATTGTTCCTGTACTTCTAAGTTTGTTTCGTTGTTATTTTCCATAGCATTATGATTTATATAGTTTATTTTTTATTACGTAATCCTCAACTTCAGGTTTCAGTATGTATTTTACTGATTTTTTATCACTGATTCTATGCCTAATATCAGTAGAAGAAATTTCCAGCATTGGGACGGATACATACCGTGCTTTTCTGGAAAACTCATCATTTACATCCTGTACAAGATAACCGGGTCTGTTCATTACAATAACCTCTGATATAAGGAATAGTTTATTTGGATTCTTCCATTTTGGAAACTCAATAAGATTATCTATTCCTATTATAAGATAAATCTTGATGAAATCCTTTTTGAACAGTTCATAAAGGTCAATAAGCGTATCAACAGTATAGTTAGTAATCCCCTTCTTTGCTTTTTCAATCTCTATATCACTCACTTCAAAATTAGCATCGCTTTCGAATGCAAGTCTTGCCATATTTAATCTGTGTTCAGCATCACTGATGGATATATCATCCTTCAAAGGATGCTTACCCGAAGGTATAAAAATCACCTTATCAAGTGATAGTTGCTCACGTACATTTTCTGCAAGAATAGAATGTCCAATATGTGGTGGATTGTAACTGCCCCCAAATATACCGTATCTTTTCATTGTTATTTGTCAATTAGTTTTAAATATACCTGTTCTGTTTTTTCTGTCATAATTTTCTCATCATACTCCGCCGATGATTTACTCGCATTATCCGATAAATATTCTCTCTTTTCCCTGTCATTGAATAAAGATACAATCAATTCTGAAAGTTCTGTTTTATTGTGTAGATTAAACAACATTCCGTTTTCTTCATTGATTATAACTTCAGCATTGGAAGGTATATTTCCGGCAACAATGCATCTGCTTGATGCTAATGCTTCTATCAGTGTAAGAGAAAGTCCTTCCCATAAAGAAGGAAATATAAAAACATCTATCAATGGATATATTTTTTCAAGATCTTTTCTTGTGCCCGCAAAGATGATTTTCTCTTTTACACCAAGGGATTCTGCAAGACGCTTTGCAGAGTCAAGCAGCTGACCATCACCAACAAGAAGAAGTTTTAATTCGGGTATTGCCTTTATCAGGTCAGGCATTATTTTTATAAGCATTTTCTGGTTTTTCTGCTCATCGAAACGGGAAACATTTCCTATCACAAAATCATCTGAACCGATTCCGAGTTTCATTGCAACTGATTCATCCTTCGTTTTATTCTTAAACCTTGAAAGGTAAATCCCATTGTTAATTACTGTTGCTGTTGTTGGGTCAATAATCTTCAATCCCGTAGCAGTTTTTAAATCACTGTTTGTTTCACAAATATAAGCATCTCCATAACCGGCAAGATACTGTTCGATATAAAGGGAAGAGTATCTTCTGAAGACATTGTGTGAATGTATATAATGAATACCATGAAGCGTATGCAGTACCTTTGCCCTGCATCCGAACTTCTTTTTGAGGAATCTTGCATACATGCCTGCAACTCCTCCGTGCGCATGAATTATGTTTATGTTTTCTCTTTCTACTTTACGCAATAATTCTGCAAGAAACCTTGTCCTAAACATTTTGGGCAGGGTGATATCTATAAACTCAAAACCGTTTTCGAGAACAATATTTTTGAAATCTCCTTTTGGAGATGCGCAGACAACCGAATGAAATTTATCTTTGCTCAAATTCTTGCAAAGTGCAAGCGTCTGCATCTGGCCACCGCCTATGAATCCGCCGTCTATTAAATGCATCACTTTTATCATTTTTC
>JBHELA010000353.1:0-7169 GCA_041859005.1 Ignavibacteria bacterium | reverse complement strand
CCTATTGCGGTACCGCCAGCAACTGAACTTGTTGTCATTGACTGATATCCGTTAGCATTGCTTATATTCGGATTTGCATTAACGACCGGATTATCTACCTTTACAGTTAATGCTCCGGAAGGAGTTGCAACAAGATTAATTCTAATGTTGGCTGAACCAACGCTCCAAGTCTGTCCCGCTAGTACGGTTGCATTTAAGTCATACAAAAAGTAACCGCCCGATGTTCTGGGATTTGACAGCGAGAATGACACCTTTTGCTGCGCTTCAAGTGTGTTTAAAAACAGCACCATCAGCATACCAAGGATTAGTAATTTTTTCATCTTCTCATTATTTAATTTATAATTCATTATTTGTTTAAAAGTGTTACAGCCAGGATTACTCCTGACTGTAACAATTATTTTAAATTAATTATTATTCTTCTTTACTTTGTTTTTCTTTACATTCTTATCCTGAGTATTTACAGTTTCTTTTGTCTTTTTCTTGCTGTCGAGTATTCTGGTTAAATCGTGTTCTTTTGTCTTTAGTACCGGGCTCACAGTAGCAATAGGCATTGCTTTGGTAAGTCCGAAGTTCGAGACAAAGATCGCAACATCGATTGCATTGACATCTTCGTCACCGTTAAAGTCGGCAGCAAGATATCCTTGTGTTCCATACTGAGTAATGAATATTGGTACATCCATTGCATCTACCGAGCCGTCCCTGTTTGCATCACCACCGTATAGCACCCACACACTTCCAGCCTGTTTCATGTTGTCGCCGAATGCCTGTGTCATTGCTGTCGTAAAATCATAATTAACCGCAACATTCGTTATAAATGACTGACCTATCTTGCTCCACGTTTCAAGATGGTTCCTGTGGTTTATTACCAAATAGTAACTTCCGTTTGGGATTTTTGTAAAAATAGCAGTGGCTGTCCCTGTTGGTGATAAAATTACCTTAGCTGTATCAGCAAAAGCAAAAGGCGTAGTTGAACTTGCAAGATAAACCATTACAGTATCGGATATTTGTGTAAACCCGTTCCAAAATCCTTCGATATATACTTTCAGGTTAAGTGTTAGGTTTTGCAATGTTCTGAATGTCCATAAAGGATAAAATTGTTTTACACTAGCAATAGTTGAAGGAGTTACTTTCCAGTAATATAATGTATATCCCGTTAGTTTTCCCGGAGGAATCGTAATGCTTGTTGTTGTCACCCCAGCGGTATCAAACGCCATTGTTGCAAAAGAGCTATCGGTTGATACTTGTACTCTGTAACTTGTAGCCCCGCTTATAACGCCCCAGCCTAATACTGGAGTAAGCGTTACACCATTAGTATTGTTTGGTGGTTGAATCATCATTGTAGAAAATTTCCAACTATTGCTATAGGTGCCCCACCCTATTTGGTTCAATGCTCTTACACGCCAATAATAATTTTGATTATATAAAAGTGATGTTACAGATTTGGTTGTATCTGTCAGTGTAGTATCCTTGTAAACAATGTTTGAATACAACGAATCGGTTGACAGTTCAAACCAATATTTTATGATTGTTGTTGGTCCGTCATCGGAATTTTTGTTAACAAATAATTTGTTCTTTGTTGTTTTCTCTTCGGGTTTATTATTGAAATCTGCCGTCTTTGTTGTTTTGTCTCCTATTAGTTTAAGAAGAGTTTGCTCTGTTGCTTTATACCATTTAAAATTAATGCTTACTGGTTGTTCAACCGAGTTGTTTACAGGTTGACTTAGCGTCACAGGGTTTGCCTGACCCAGTGTTTTAAATTTCCAAATACTCGAGAAAGAACCATATCCGTCATTATTCTTTGCTCTTACTTTCCAATAGTAAAATGTTAAATTGTTTAGACTGTTTATTGTTTTAATCGAATCTACATAATTACTGTCATTAAATACAACATTAGTAAACAACGAATCTGTTGCTATTACTATATTATAGGACAATGCATAAGCAGATTTATTCCATTTTAAATTAAATGGAAGCATTAAGCCAACTGTTCCATTTGAAGGTGCATTTAGTATAACCGCATTTGGCAATGTGTAAATTCTGAAAACACTATTGCTTGCTACGCTTATTAATGGGTCTGCAACACTGCTTAATCTTACTTTGCAATTAGCCGAACTCATTCCAATAGGAATGTTCCAGTTATAGTTTCCTGTTGATGATGGGGTTGATGCAACGATTGAGTTCCAGGATGTCCCATTATTAGTAGTATAATCTATCAATAAGTCTGATACGCCTGAGGTCGTCCACGTTATATTACAAACAGTTCCCGAGGAAATACTCTCGCCACCATTTGGATATGTTATTGCAATTGGTGCCGGTGGAAGCGTTGAGTTTGTTTTTATGATTGTTCCGTTTGTACCTACTGACCAACCTGTACCTGAACTTGCGAAGAATACTGATTTTAAATCGTTTGTAGTTGGTGAGGATTCTATATTCCAGTTTGTTCCTGCATTAGTTGTTTTTAAAATCTGTCCACCTGCTCCTACAATCCACACAGTTGAAGTATCAATAATATTCAATGAATATAAATTATTACTTACACCGCTTATTTGTGTCACCCAGTTTGTACCGCCATTTGTAGTTCTATAAATTTTGCCGGAGTTACTTACTGCCCATCCTAAGTTCTGATTTATAAACTTTACCGCATTATGAACATCAGAGGCATTTGTAATTTGATTAGTCCAGTTAACACCCGAATTAGTTGTTTTATAAATATATCCGCTGCCACCGCAAGCACAGCCTGTATTCTGGTTAAGAAAGTATAATGAATATATTGGGAAAGATCCGTTTGTATATTGCGAAGTCCAGAAGGTTCCGCTTAAATTTGTTTTTAGAATCATACCGTTGCCGGATGACCACCCGATACTGTCAGTTATAAAATATATAGAATATAAATTGCCTAATACGCCGCTAGTCTGTGATACATAGTTAACCCCAGAGTTAGTTGATTTTAAAATTTTACCTGTATTACCAACTATCCAACCGGTATTACTATTAATATAATAGACGGCGTTTAATCCTAGTGTGGTGCCGCTGGTTTGTGCATTCCATTGGCTACCGCTGTTTGTTGTATATGTTATTGTTCCATTATTTCCAACGGTCCAGCCTGTATTTCCATTAGCAAAAAACACAGAATTAAGTACCTGATTCGTTCCCTGTACCAATGAATTCCAGTTTGTCCCGCCATTTATTGTTTTTGATAAGGTGCTGATGCCCCCAAAGTAACCAGTGTTAACATCTGTAAAAAATAAGGAATTCAAATTATTTGATGTGCCGCTCGTTTGAGAAACCCAGTTTAAACCTGCATTGGTTGTCTTTGAAACTATACCATTGTCTCCCACGAAATAACCCGTTGTAGTATTTAAGAACTGAACACCTATTATTTGCTGAGTTGTACCACTGGTTTGAGTGTTCCAGACACTGCCGTTAGTTGTTCTCATAATTTTTCCGCTCGTTCCAACAGCCCATCCATTATATACGTCTGGGAAGGATATTGAATTAAATTGGATTCCATAATTCGAAGTTTGCAACTCCCATGTGCTACCACCGTCAAGCGTTCTGATTATATATCCTCCATTTCCGCATGCCCATCCTATATTTACGTCTGTAAAGCTAAACGATGTAATATTAAATGCTGTGCCGCATGTCTTTTGTTCCCAAGTAGAACCTGAATTTGTAGTTTTATATATCGAAGAACTATTTCCTACAATCCATCCTGTGTTATTATCAATAAATTTTATCTGATTAAATGTGTTAGTAGTGTTAAGATTTTGTGTAGCCCAGTTATACCCGCTGTTTATAGTCATCAGAAGCGCACCATTTTGTCCTACTGCCCAGCCCGTGTTTGAATTAATGAAAAATGCAGAGTTTAATGTATATGGAATATTTAAGGATTGAGAGGTCCAATTTGTTCCCCCGTTTATTGTCTTGAAAATCATTCCGCCTTCACCAACTGTCCAGCCTGTACTCTGACTAATAAAGAATAAACCTTTAATTATATTACCTTGGGGCATTGGATTTTGCCAGAACCACGTTGACTGTGAATTTGTAAGAGTCGTAAATCTGAATATCTCAGAATATTCTCCAATTATTGAACCATTAACTCCTCTTACTCGCCAAAAATAATTTGTATTAAGAAATAATACTCCTAAAGATATCGAATGGTATGAGTTGGCTAAAGAATTGTTTGAATAAACAATCGAATTAAACAAACTATCATAAGCTATCTGTATTTGATAAGATGACACACCTGGTACATCATCCCAGTCAAGCGTAGGGGACAGATTGACATTTTGAGCCAAGTTTTGTGGATAGACTAATGCTGGATAAGTAAATATTGTTTTAAAATTCCATGCCTCACTATAATTCCCCCATCCTGATAAATTCCTTGCTTTAAACCTCCACCAATATTGTGTGTTATTATTTAAACCCGATACAGATTTAATTGTATCTGTTAACAATGAATCTCTTATAAAAATATTTGTAAAGGATGGGTCAGTTGATAGCTCAAATAAATAATTGAATAAATAATTTGGTGCCGCTCTATACCATTTAAAAGTTATACTAAGTGGTTGTCCTGTAGAATTATTTAAGGGTGAATTGAGCATAAGCGCTTTTGTTGTAAACCAAAAATAACTCGTGTAGGAACTGATAAAGTTTTCATTCTTTGCCCTTACTCTCCAACTGTATGAAGTATTATTGTGTAGTAAACCGTCTTGAATATTATAATTAGTAGTTAAGCAATTTGTGTCATTTGTTATATTTGGTGATACTTCGATATGATAACTTGTTGCATTACTGAGGCCGCTCCATGTTAATGAGGGGGCTAATACAACATTTGTCTGTCCATTTGATGGAGAATTTAAAGTAGGTTTATTATTGTAAAAAGGGGCTCTGGTGCCTATAAATACTTCGTCGACACAAAGAAGCCAAGAACTACCTGGGGCAGGGTGATCAATAATTATTTTAACCCAGGCTAATTGTCCGGAGTAGTTTGATAAAGGCACTTTTTTCTGAAGATATTGGTTTCCAAAATAAATATCTGAATGAGAAGAATAATAAATGGTTGTGAAAGTATTTGAATCGGTTGTTGCAATTTGAACTGTGATATTCACTTTATGAGAGAAATTATTCTGCATACCAGCATAATAGAAACTTAACGTGTCATTATTTTGTAATAATACTTTTGGGGTAATTATTGAACATGTACCAAAAGTAATTGTCCCTTCTATACACTTGGAGCCATAATAAGGAAGATTGGGGTATTGAACAAAATTTTCAAATCTCCAGTCTCCTGGTAATGTCGCTCCCTCGAAACCTTCATTCAGTGAATAACCCTGAATGTTATCAGGCGATATAGGGTGAGTCCATTGAGATATTCCATTACTCGTATTAAAAGAGAAATTGCAAATAATTAATATAGCAAAAAGTATTATTGTTTTTTTCATAATATTTGTTTTCATTCATTTGATTATTCTAAATTTTACTTATAATTAAAATTCTCGTGCTTATTTTTGATACATTCATATATTTTCTAAGTCAATAAAAGCTCCCTTAATTTTTACTAATTCATTATTTATTATCATACTTGAAATTGCACTAACCATAGACGATCTAAGTGAATGATTATCTTTGAATGTAATTTTTCCTGATTTAGACACATTATATTTTGAAATAAAATAACCACTTAAATCACTGATAGAATTTCTATCAGCATTATCTTCAGCAATAAGAAATATATTTAGCTCAGGGTTTTTCTCTTTTTGTATTGCCATGGCCATTCCAAGTTCTAACATTACATTTGGGTTCCTTTTGGTGGTATCAAATATTAATATATTAGAGTTTAAGATCATTTTGTATATTCTTTCAAACATAAGTCCCCCGGAAGAGCCCCTTAATCTTCTTCTTGTAATGAGAAAGTTCTTATTATTAATTTTTTTCGATCTTGTAATCTGATTAATAACAGAGTCACATATTTGTACAAATGCTTTATAAGCATTTGCTTTTAATCCGTCTCCATCCCATTGATAACCTAAATTAATATTTATTATTTTTTTACTCATTTTTTCAAAAATATAATTTGCTTAAAAAAGGATGCTTATTGCTGTACATAGTATTGTAAGTGGAATGCCCATCAATCCTATTTTATATGACACACGAACATAAATATCCGGATGATTCCATAGGAATTTTAAATTTGAACCCGTCTCAATAGTTATATCAATATGTTTTGTTTTCAAGAATGTTTTATAGTCTATTCCCAGCATAGTTAAAGATTCGTAGGTTAATCCAATTTGCCCTTTTTTTATGCCTTCGGAGGAGGATCCCTTGAAAAGCCTTACTATTTCTTTGCCATTGTATAATATTTTAACTTTTGCCCTTTTCCAGGGTTTTGTTTCATTCTTTCTTAAATGATCAAAGATTTTTTCATAGGCAGAATGAAACATAACAATTTTGTCGTTATATTGTCTGATATCATAAGTTCTGTAAACATTTTCATCAGATCCCTGGGGACAGTCTTCTTTAGAGCCTATTGCCTTTATGCTGTTTATTTTTGTAACCATAAGTATAATATTTAGTTTTCAAAGCAAACAGAATTATTGATAAATGATATTTGAGGAAATATTTCTGACATTTGTGCCTTATAAATGAGTTTTCTACTTATAAAAAGTATTATTTCTTTTTTTAAAACTGCTATTGTCTTTACCTTAATGTAATCTTTCGGAGCTAAATAATTCAATGCACAATTTAATCTTAAAATAATAACCTGTCGCTTCCACTATTATTTGTATTGTTTTCCTATATTATTTCTTTTTTCATTCATGTACATCCCTCTACTATTAGTCACAGCATTTTCGAAAATTGGGTCACTCAAAATTTTCTTTTTATGGAAATTTACTCTTTTAAATATCTGTATTTGAATTACTTAAAAATATTTTCTTCATTTCCAGTATGAGTTATAAAATGACCCCGTTTTTACTTTTGTTGTGATTAATAATGAAAGGTGCATGTAATTTTTAATCCCTTTTTCCCTATCATCTATCTCCTGCCTCCTATCTCCTACCTCCTAACTTCTATCTCCTTTTGTTGTGCGTTTTATGCATCCCAATGTTTTTTGTCGGGACTTTTGAGTACCCCCTCCTATTATATATAACAAATTTTTCAGAAATGGG
>JBHELA010000035.1:0-23145 GCA_041859005.1 Ignavibacteria bacterium | reverse complement strand
AAATATAGGTTATATGAAGGATCTTAACCGGCGTGATTTTTTCAAGACTGTTACTTTCGGAGTTGCTGTTGGTACTCTGGGAGCCTCATCAGTCAAAGGAGCCGATAAAGTACTCTCCGAAAACAGAGTCGGCATTTTAGTAGATACAGAGGCGTGTGTGGGTTGTCGCCTTTGTGAGTATGCATGCAAGGAAGCCCACGGTATGCCAACAGAACCTCTTGAAACTTACTATGACAATTCAGTTTTTAAAGAATACCGCAGACCTGATAAATCCGCGCTGACAGTAGTAAATCAGTTTGAAAACGAAAAGAATCCTCTTCTTCCGATAAACTTTAAAGTACAGTGCATGCATTGCGAGCGTCCTGCTTGCGTTTCTGCCTGTATAGTCGGAGCTTTTACAAAGAAAGAAGACGGCAGCGTCGTATGGGATACAGATAAATGCATTGGCTGCAGATACTGCATGGTTGCATGTCCGTTCCAGATACCGACTTACGATTACGATGTTGCAATCAATCCGCTAATCAGAAAATGCGACCTCTGCGAGGAAAGAAGAAAAACGGAGAAACTTCCCGCATGCGTTGACATTTGTCCTAATGAAGCTCTTATTTTTGGCAAGCGGGTTGAGCTTGTGCAGATTGCAAAGAACAGAATTAAAAGAAAATCGGATACTTATGTTTCGCATATTTACGGTGAGAACGAAGTTGGCGGTACCGCATGGATGTACATTGCAAGCAAGAATTTTGATAAGCTTAAAATGCCTACGCTGACTGCAAGCCCTGCTCCGGGTATTTCGGAATCTATACAGCATGGCATCTTTGCTTATTTTGTTCCTCCTGTCACTATCTATGCACTACTCGGACTGATGATGTGGATTACAAAAAGACGAAAAGGCGAAGAGAAACAAAAGCAACTCGAAGAGAAAGAAAAGAAAGGGGGTGACGTATGATACCGGCTCCCGTAAAACATAAATTTCTTACACCCGGCGTGGTGATTTTAATATTAATAGCACTTAACGGAATTGCATTTCTGGCAATAAGGTTTTTCAGCGGAATAGGTGCTGTAACAAATCTAACGAATGAAACTCCATGGGGACTATGGATAGGCGTTGATGTTGCCGCTGGTGTTGCACTCGCAGCAGGCGGATTTACCTCCGCGGCTCTCGGACATGTTATGCATCGCGAAGAATACCACGCAATCGTGCGTCCTGCTTTGCTTACAGCTATGCTCGGCTACACATTCGTAGCATTTGGTGTTGTCGTCGATATCGGCAGATTTTATTACATCTGGCATCCGCTGATAATGTGGAACGGAAACTCTGCATTGTTTGAAGTAGGTATCTGCGTTATGATTTATCTGACAGTGCTTTATATTGAATTTCTGCCGATTGTAACCGAACGATTCATGAACAGGGTTAACCTGCCGGGAATTCTTGAAAAACTAAACAGACCGGTTGATAAACTCCTGAAGTATCTCGACGATCGTCTTAGCAAAACAATGTTTGTATTCATAATTGCGGGTGTTGTACTTTCAACACTTCACCAGTCGTCTCTCGGAACGCTTATGGTCATCGCAGGACCGAAGATGCATCCGTTATGGCAGACACCTATTCTGCCCTTGTTATTCCTGCTTTCAGCGATTGCAGTCGGATTCCCGATGATAATTTTTGAATCTCTGATTGCCTCAAAAAGCTTTAAGATGGAACCAGAAACACATGTGCTTGCAGGACTTGGCAATATGATTCCGCCGATTATAGGCGTTTACATTGCTTTCAAAATCGGTGACTTGTTCATAAGGGAAACATTCAAGTACGTGCTTATGTTCGATTTTGCCGCATGGATGTTTATTGCTGAAATGGTTCTCATGATAATACCTTTCCTAATGTTCCTGTTCAGTAAATTAAACAATAAACCAATATGGTTATTCTCAGGCGCCACGCTTGTTGTAGCGGGTGTGCTTTTGAACAGAATCAATAATTTTATAGTAGCGTACAATCCTGTTTATAAAACCGCAGATTATTTCCCGTCGTTCGGTGAGATTTCTGTAACGGTCGGTTGTATTGCACTGTTGGTGCTTATTTACAGAGCTTGTGTGATGATTTTCCCGGTGATAAGCCAGAAACGTTCGGAAATAATTAAAAATCTGTAAACACGGAGTTAATATGAAGAAAATATATTTTATAATAGTACCCCTCGTTCTGGTTGCCTGTCTTCTGCTGGGCGAAAATCCTCAGCTTCAGACAAAACAGAAGCTTGAAGTAAAAGTTCTGCAGGAAAAAGAAAAGAGCATGAAGACTACAAACAATCTTGCAGAAGAAATAAACAAGAACATTACCTGCAAGACTTGTCATGCCGGAGATTACCCGACTACGAAAGACCCCCAGCTGAGTCCCTGTCCGCGTGAAGGGATGATTTCGGCAGCGGAGCGCTCATACAAAGAAGGACCCGAAGGAATTATTCTTGACGCTTTATCAGATAAATACGAAGGCGTATTTTTCTCTCACAAGATACATTCGCAGATGGCGGAAATGACGACAGGATGCTCGGGGTGTCATCATTACAATACATCAGGTCCTATACTTAAATGCAGTAAATGTCATGAACAGGAAAGAGCACGTGATGATGTATCAGTGCCGGATTTAAAATCTGCATATCATAGAATGTGTACAACCTGCCATAAACAATGGAGCGGAGATAATGGATGCAATACACAGTGCCACAAACCGAAAGGTAAAGGCGAGCCGGTTGATTTGCAGGAATTACTTAATTCTTTAAAAGGAAAGACACATCCGTTAGTGCCCGAACCGGAAAAGATGGTATGGGAAACAAACTACGAAGAAGGAAAGATTGTAACATTTTATCACAATGAACACTTCAGTTTGTTTAAAAAAGACTGTAAGAGCTGTCACGGACAGGATAACTGCACAAGCTGTCATCCTCTTAAAACAAAGGATTACAGCAAACCTGTAAAAGTAAGCAAATCATTTGAAGAGCAGCACATGGACTGCGCAGGATGCCATGCCGGCAACACATGCAACAAGTGCCACAAGACAGCCGAAATGGAACCGTTCAACCATGCACGATCAACAGGTTTTGCTCTTTCTTCATATCACAGCAAGCTATCCTGTGCAAGCTGTCATGGAAGCGGAGAAATAAAGAAGCTGAGCAGGGATTGCAAAAACTGTCACAGCAATTTCAAACTAGGAAGCTTTAACCATAAAGTAACAGGTATCGTTTTGTCGGAAGCACATTCTGAAATAGAATGCAAGTCATGCCATCCAAACGAAAACTTTACAGCAAAACCTGTATGTAAGGAATGCCACGATGATATGACGTATCCGCAGTTTTCGCCTGTACCAAAGAAGAAGTAAGTAATTTACTCCTGCCCGTTATATGCGGGCAGGAGGTATTAATAAAATAATTGTAGATTTTAATTAAGTTTTGATTTAGATATATTCTAAAAGAGACAAATACTTTTTAAAGTTTTTACTTTGTGCCCCCATTTGTAACATACAGATTTCACAAAGTAAAACTCACAAGAATTAAAAGTAAATACGAATACCATGAAGAAGATTTTACTCACAGCAGTGCTGATCTTTTTATGCAGCAATCTTTTTGCTCAGGATATTCCTGAATCGGTTGTAAAAATGTACAGCCTTAATAAAAACTCATCGTTTTTCCAGATTCAAAAAGCTATAAATGAACACTGGTCATCGCTATCTGTGGACAGAGGTTACAGAATGGTTAACGGGAAGAAGACCAAAGTTCCCGGATGGAAGTTGTATAAACGCTGGGAATATTATTGGGAGCAGCGTGTCAACCGTGTAACAGGTGAGTTTCCCAAAACAAATTCAGTTGATGAGTTTAAAAAGTACATAAACAGCAAAAGCTTCTCAGCTACAGGAGGCACCTGGACAAATATTGGAATAGATTCAATGGGAGGTAAAGGTGACGGACTCGGTAGATTAAACTGCATATCATTTCATCCGAGCAATCCTAATATATTCTGGGTAGGAAGTCCCTCAGGAGGAATATGGAGAACAACTAACGGAGGTTATAACTGGACAATACTAAACAACAATATGTCTGTTCTTGGTGTGAGTGATATTGCCGTACCGAATAATTTTGCAACTTCAAATACAATGTACATTGCAACTGGGGACAGGGACAAGGGATCACTATACAGTGATATTCATAATAGTATAGGTGTTTATAAATCAACCAACGGAGGAACAAACTGGTTTGAGACAGGACTAACATACGATGTAAGCAGTAATAAATTTGTTTACAGACTTCTAATACATCCTGACAGCAGCGAAGTCCTTTATGCATCATCTTCGGACGGAATATACAAGACAACCAACGGAGGAACAGACTGGGAAAGGGTACAACATATGGAGTTTTCTGATATGGAATTTAAGCCGGGTAATCCTAATACTATATATGCTTCAAGTTTAGGATATGATACAACCTATGTTTACAAAACAACTAATGGCGGACAAGATTGGACATATACGTGTGTTACAACCGAAGCAATACGCTCTGAAATATCAGTGACAACGGCTAATTCTTCTATTATTTATATGATTTCTACTAACTCGAATGGTGCACTTAAAGGAATTTACAAGTCAACTGACAGTGGTACAAGTTTTATATGCGTAGCTGACAGTACAATAAACCTGCTTGGAGGTGAACCTGACGGCTCTTCAACAAGCGGACAAGGGGGATTTGACATTGCCATTGCGTGTGCACCAACTGATGCTAATCTTATCTTTATCGGCGGAATTATATCATGGAAATCTACAAACGGAGGAACAAACTGGATTCCTATCTCAAGACCCCTGAACCCCCCGGATCCATCTTTTGCTCACACACACGATGATAAGCATGCACTTGCATATCAATATAATACTAATGTATTGTTTGACTGTAATGATGGAGGGCTGGATAAGTCAACGAACGGAGGAACTAACTGGATTAATTTATCTAACGGACTTATAATAAGCCAGATATACAGAATAAGTGTTTCACAGACAAACCCAGACAGAGTAATAGCAGGATTGCAGGATAACGGTACAAAATTACGTCTTAACGGTGCAAACCAGTGGAAATACATATTTGCTGCTGACGGAATGGAATGTATTATAGATTATTCAAACAGTACTTATAATTATTTTACAATTCAAGATGGTGTCATTTACAGAAACTCAAACGGATTTCTTGATACAAGCAGGGTTATTATTTCAGATAATATTCCCGGACAACCAAAAGGTGCATGGATAACACCTTTTATCCTGAATCCCAAAAACAGTGCAATTATTTATGCGGGTTACAATTTAGTCTATAAAACAACAGACAGGGGAGATACATGGGAAGCGATTTCAGATACCTTAAGTTCTTCAAAACTTACTAATCTTGTAATATCTCCATCTGATACAAATGTTTTGTATGCTTCAAATCATTCAAATACCTGGAAAACAACGAACAGTGGTGTTAACTGGACCCCATTAAACCTGCCTTCCACTACGAACACTTTAACTTACATTGCCGTTAAAGATAATGATCCTAACACAATCTGGATAACTTACGGCGGATATTTTGGAAGCAGGGCATATCAGTCCACAAACGGAGGTGATAACTGGAGTGATATATCACAAGGACTTCCATCCATCCCTGCATTGTGCATAACCCAGTATAAGTCTTCTCTGGGGCGAACAGTGTTATATGCCGGAACCGATATGGGAGTTTACGTAAAAGACGGAAACAATCCATGGGTAATGTTTGGCACGGGTATGCCAAATGTTATTGTCTCAGAAATTGAAATATACTATAACTCAACAACCGGAGACAGATTAAGGGCTGCTACATACGGCCGTGGACTCTGGGAAATACCTATATCAACCACAGGAATAAGCGTAATATCAACAGAACTTCCTTTTGATTATTCACTCGGTCAGAACTATCCGAATCCGTTTAATCCCGTAACAAAGATAAACTTTCAGATTCCTTCAAAAGCGAATGTATCAATGAAGGTTTACAATCAGCTTGGACAGGAAGTTGCCGTGCTTGTGAATAAAGTTTTTGATGCCGGATATTATTCGGCGGATTTTGATGCATCGAAACTTTCCAGTGGTGTATATTTTTACAGACTGATTTCAGGCAATTATACAGCCGCAAAGAAAATGATACTTTTAAGATAATTTAATTTCAAGCATTTTAATTTTCGCCCTGTTTGCAGAAATGAAGGCAGGACATTATACAAGATAGTATTGCAATATTTTAAAACATATTAAATAATGTAAATTATAAAACTTAATTTTACCCGTATGAAAAAATATATTGTTCTTACGTTTGTTTTGTTTTTGGTATCACTTCAATCTTATTCTCAGCAAAACAGAAATGATGTTGCCGGAGAAAGAGTGTTCGAAAATCCATTGAGTGCCCCATTTATTTCAGTGTGGGATAAGGTGCCCGAAGAAATTAAAAACACAAATGCGTTTAAGAGGTTTGAATGGTTTTACGGTACAAGGCTTAATGAATACGAAGATTTTCCTGTTGAACATTTTAATCAGCAGAAAGCCATTGAACTACAGAAAGCGGAAGAAAACAGTGATGTACCGGAAAGCAACTCATGGACAAATATAGGCCCTAAAGGTATTGACATGGCCGGTAGTCAGATAGCATCTCACTGGGGGACGGTAAGCGGAAGAATAAGGGGATTATGTATTCATCCTGCAAATTCCGATATAGTATATACAGGTGCTGCAGCAGGCGGCATCTGGAAAACAACAAACGGCGGAATAAGTTGGGAAGATAAAAGCAGCGGGTTAAATATGTTGACTTTCGGTGCTATTGCAATAGACTCTTCAAATCCTAACACGGTTTACGCGGGAACAGGAGAATCAAGATGGGGATATAATTTTACCACTTTTGAAGGTGATGGACTATATAAATCAACTAATGGTGGAGACTCATGGCAAAGAATAACAGATGGTTTTGGTTCCAGAACCCAATTCTCGGATATTGTGGTTTCTCCTTCAAACCCAAATATTATTATTGCATCTATTTCAGCAGCATACACAAACAATCAGAATCCCGGTAATCAGGGAATATGGCGAAGTACAAATGCAGGAATAAACTGGACAAGAGTTAAACAAGGCTCCGGTGTATTCGATATTGCGTTTCATCCTACAGACGGAAATATAGCATATGCTGCTATAGGAGACCAGAGATCAAGCGGATTCTTTATATCAACAGATGCTGGTTTGAGTTGGGTGAATAGTAACACTGGATTGCCTGCAGAATCCAAAATTGCAAGGATGCAGTTTGATATATCAAAATCAAATCCTTCAATTATTTATTGCGTGATATATAATAATAAATTTATATCAGGTAACAGAAGAACCTGTGCCTATAAATCAACAAACGGCGGAGAAAGCTGGTCACAAATATCAACCGGAGTTAATATCGCGGGTTACAGCGGAACAAAGGTTCTAGACCAAGGGGGTTATGACCTGTGCATTGCTGTAAATCCCGTTGATCCGCAAACAGTGTTTTTTGGAAATGTAGAATTAAGCAAGACAATCAACGGATCAAATATTTCGTTTGTAAGAAACCCGAACGGTTATTACCAGGGCAAAAGGTCATGGGATTCATGGACACATGTAGACATTCATATAATAAAATATTCACCATCTAATCCAAATATAATATACATAGGTTGTGACGGCGGTGTTTATAAATCAACAAACGGGGGCGGAAGTTTTTTCCACGTTAACAATGAAATAAATGCAATTCAGTTTTACAGGGTTGCATCTCATCCTTTAAATCCCGGTATTTTATACGGCGGAGCGCAGGATAACGGCAATTTCAAGACAAATGACCAAGGAAATACGAACTGGAAATTTACGACAACAGGTGATGGGATGGAATGTTTTGTCGATTATTCAAGTGCTAATAGGGTATTTATAAGTACACAATACGGCTGGTTAAACAGAAGTACTGACAATGGAGTTAGCTTTACACGAATTTTTACCGCAGTCGATACATCGACTGCATGGACTGCACCATTCTGGCAGCATCCCGGTAATGCTGGGATAATTTTTGCAGCTGTGAACAGAAGATTATACAGGTCCACAAATTACGGTACAAACTGGGCAATACATTCAAATAATTTCACTAATACTTCCGGATATAAAATTACTTCTGTATCACAATCGACTGTTAACCATAACAATATGATGGCGGTTTCATATAGTTCAGCGAGTGTAAAAACTCCCAGGGTTTATAAATCAACAAACGGAGGACAAACTTTTGCAAATCTGAATTTTGGTAACATGGGATTTTCACCTGCATCGATACTTAAAGTGGCAGCACATCCTTCAGACGCAAATACGTTTTTCATCCTAAGGGGTTCATACAATACAGGCCAGGTTCTTAAAACAACTAACTTCGGCACCAACTGGACAGATATAAGTTCTGATCTTCCTAAAGTTGCTGCAAACGATATTTATATCGACTCTCAGAATAATGATTATATTTTCATTGCTAATGATTTGGGTGTATACAGGACGGCTAACGCTGGTACCACATGGAGAAGGCTTGGTGATCCGGGTAATTTTCCGTTTGTACCTGTTATGGATTTCGGATATTCTCAGAACGGAAGCACACGGCTCTTAAGGGCAGCAACACATGGACGTGGAGTTTATGAGATTGACCTGAGTACAGTACACATTCCAATAACAGGTACAAACATACCGGGGAAATTTGACCTTTCACAGAACTATCCGAATCCCTTCAATCCTGTCACAAATATTGATTTCGACATTTCTGTAAAGGCAAACGTCAACATTAAAGTTTATGATATATCCGGAAGGGAAATCAGCACATTGATGGATGAATTTACTAATGCAGGAAAATATTCTCTGACTTTTAATGGCACTGATTTGTCAAGCGGGACATATTTTTTAAAGATGCTTGTAAATGGAGGCAGAGAATACAGTTCCGTTAAAAAAATGTTATTATTGAAATAATAATGTCAACCTATTCTGCACGCAGTAATGCATGCAGAATAGGTTATGTAATATATCTGTTTCTAAAAACTGGATTAATGCAATCTATTAGATTATCGCAGTCCAATGCCTACGGGTAGCACAGTTTGCAGTCTCACTTTTTCGCCTTACTCTATAAATTCAGCTATGATAAATATTACAATTTATTGCCATGTCAGTATGACATAAATTTCCGTTCAGTTTTGAAAAATCGAAGTTCTTCTTTCGATCATATAAAATTTAAAATGTTTTATTTATTCTTTAAAAGTACTGTAGTAAATGGTTATTTTATCGTTCTAAAAATTATAATTGTTACATGAAAAAAGTTACTTTCTCCTGTTTTACTCAAGACAAAATTCGAGGATATTAAATAGCTGTATTATTATTGATTTATAATTTTATTTTTGCAACTTGAGGTGTCCAGTGGCTATTCTTTTAATTAATAAATAGAAAAAAACGAAATAAAATTTCTTAATGTGTTTTAAATAATTTCCAAAACATCGGATAAGTTAAAATATTTAGAAATATTGGAAAGTCACACTATCGTTAACAAATTAAAAACTTTATTTTTGAGCAATTAATACGATAAATATTTCGGGCAATTAATTAATATTTTTTGCTTTTGCTATATCTGGTGTATAAACGTATTTATAAGGAGTATAGAATTTCACTGCTCCAGAGTTTTCCACCAAAAAGAATTCATAGATGACATAAAACATGTATCAGATCAAATTCGTTTTCCAACTACCAATAAGAAAAGTAACAAAATATTAAAAACAGGATAAAATCACGGAAAAACGAAAAAACAGTAAGCTAAAATTTTGAGGGTGTCCCAATGCGTAAAACAGGATAAATTTACTCCTGCCCGTTATATGCGGGCAGGAGATGTAGTATTATGTCTTTCCCAGCAAAACCGGTTAATTACCTGTTTCTCCAATTATTACCTCTACCGCGATTTCCTCTGCTATTGCCCCAATTTGGTACACCTTTGTCATCCGCTAAAGTAATAACAGAACCATTTTGCTCTATTGTGAAGGGATAAATTTGGTAATCACTGCTTTGGGTTTTTACATTTCCTTTTATTTTCACGGTACCTGTTTGAATAGAATAATTATTCTGATTCCAGAACCAGATTGGACCGAGGTGAACTTTGTAATATGTCCCGTCGTCAGTTATCATATAACTTGTTGGACGTGAATTATCATAAATCGTCCCGGAAATTGTTTTGATATTTTCATTACTCCACTGATTATTTGCTAATTGAGCAAAAGTTGCAGTTGCTATAAGTAAGAATGTTGAGACTATAAATATCTTTCTTAACATAATTTATTTCCTTTCTTTTAAGAATAATTTTTAGGATGTCTTTGTTTTTATTTAAAATGTTTAAATCTCATTTTTAATAAATCTTCTTGGTAAAGATATGGAAAGTAAACTTATAAAGTAATAGTGCAGAAGAACCAAAAAGGAACTACTCCGTAAAGATTAGTATTTATTTGGTTCATACGGTTTACCGTAATATAAAGCATTAAATTCAAATGCATTAAAAAATTCCACTCACTAAAGTCAATTTCAGTGTATAATTCTTTTTCAACTTCAATTCCCGGAATGCTAATCAGCGTTAAACTTTTCCTTCTCGAATTTCTTCCACTGTTTTTTTGCATAGTCAAAGAATCCCGCAGGAGCAGTATCAAACGAAGGATCTGACTTCATTTCTCCTCCGTATGGTTTAGCCCCTTGCATGACAATTAGTCTCGTCCCTCTTATTGCATATTTATCTTTACCCTCATGCATAAGCAGTTTATAGCCAAGCGGACTTACATCGCTTCTGCATCCAAGCGTGTAAAGAAATGTACTTTCACCAATTCCGTTTTTGTTGATATCAGTCACTGTTATTGAATTCGCAATGTAATCAAGCGTCAGGTCAGCATCGCATTCTTTTACTAAGTCTTGAATTTTCCAGAGAAGTACAGCCGAATCACCCCGTACTAAAAACTGATAACCAAATAATTCCTTTGAATATGCTGCTTCCTGTTCGAGATATTTACCGTCCATTTTTTCTTCTCTGACTTTTTTATCTTTCGTCTCAGTTATAAGGAGTACATTCAGCCCGTTTTTGTCTTTCCAGCTTGCGCTCGCAGCAATCTTGCCGGTGTACTTTAAAGATTTTGGGATCTCTTTAATCCCGTATTTTAATTCAACAATTGAATCAGATGCATCAGGGTTCTCCAGTCCTGCCCCCTCATAAGAAGCGCTATCGGACGTTTTCTTTTGAACTTGTTCCGTACTTTCAATTTTTGGTTTTTCAGGCTCTGCTTTTCTTTCCTCTTTCTTTGTACAGCCTGCAATTAACAAACCCGATATAATTAGTAATATAATGTACCTCATAAACTAAAATTTTGTTATTATTAAATTTTATTTTAGCCTTTACCAATGTGTTTATAATCACGTTTTATGTAATTAATGTATCAAATTTGTATTTTTTCATATACGTGTTATAAGAATTCGCTACAGTAGAACAATTGAAAAACTTCCCCTTCATTTTATATTTATCCCCGCCAGATCCGCGTATGCTTCAAAATCCAGTACTCGCTTTTTAACAATTTCTATTCTGTCAGATACCCTCATTGGTATGTACATCGTTCCTTCGAGTTTTGAATAAACTGCATCAATTAACTTAAACTCTTTATCCCTGAACACTATCCATTCAAGCTGTGCTGACTTTAGTTCTTTAGCCGATTCTTCATCAAGTCCTTTCATTAAAATTTTGTAAAGCCTGTTTAATTCGTTATCGTACTTATCGTATGCTTCATAGAGACATTTAACCATTCCTGCCGTTGACATATCTTTCTCCATGCAGTCTTCGAGAGATTTATCAAACGGGTGGTCATATTTTTGTGCCATAAGTGGTATGGCAGCAAATAATAGCAAAAAGGTAAATAACAATTTTTTCATGGTTTTATATTTAGTTTTGATGAATGTTCGGAATTAATTAGATATAAGAATGCAATTGGGAATATTATAATTATTACAGGAGCCATATTGTATGTTCTGTAACCGGTCATAAGTTAAAAAACTTATAAGTTTATCATATAACGTATGAAATTTCTTTTTAATATTCAATATGAATATTACAATGGCTAATATACGACGATTATACTTTTTTATATTCGGATAATATTTATAAGTTTTAACACATGATTCTTTTTGGCGTATCTCTTTTCTCAATTTTAAGTAGGGATACAATAAAAGAAGTTGTAGTATTTGAAAATTGAAGATCAACCTGATTTTAATATTAAAACATAATATTATGAAAACAATTATTCTATTTTCGACTATTTTCTCTATTTTAGCGGCTACAGCAAATCTTCATTCCCAGACTTCAGAAGAATACTTTAACATGGGACACAGTGAATATATAGCAGGCAACCATGAAAAGGCTGTAGAATATTATACAGCAGCTATAAAATTAGATCCGGATAATTTCAGGGCGTATTATAACCGAGGCAATGCATATGCTCTTGGTTTAAGAAACTACAAAGCTGCAGTTCAGGATTTTACGAAAGCAATCGAAATAAATCCTGAATTAGCAGAGTCATACTGCAACCGCGGACTATCTTATGACAAGCTAAAAGAATACACGAAAGCGATTTCAGATTACACAAAAGCTATTGAAATAGAGCCTAACCTTGTTCAGGCTTACAACGGCAGAGGTACAGCATACTACAATCTTCAGAAATATACCGAAGCAATCCCTGATTTTAATAAGGCTATTCAAATCGACCCGGGTTTTGTTTATGCATATAACGGAAGGGGCACTACTTACGAGAAAACAAAAGAATATTCAAAGGCACTTGAAGATTTCACGAAAGTCATAGAGCTTGATCCTGACCTGTACTCTGCCTACATGCACAGAGGCAGAGTATATGTTTATGGATTCAAGGAGTATCAAAAAGCAATTATAGATTACGACAAAGCTGCGGAGTATGACCCGGATTATTTTGAAGCATTCTATTTCCGTGGTGCTGCAAAGACATCGCTTGAAGACTATGCAGGTGCCGTTAAAGATTTCACAAAAGCAATAGAGATTCAACCCGATTCACCTATCAGTTATTTATTTCGCGGGATCAATTATCATTCACTTGGAGATGATGAAAAAGCATGTACCGACTGGACAAAAGCAAAGGCGCTGGGAGAAGAGGATGCTGATGAATTTATAAATAAATACTGTAAATAAAATATTTAATTGAACCAAAATTTAATATTAAAATAAGAACGATATGAAAAAATTTATTTTTACCTTGGTATCTTTTTTGTTGTTGGAATTCATAATCTCAATTAATACCGGGGTTGCTCAAAATAACTGGTCTTACCTTATTGGCCCTAATGCAGGGCAAATACGTGCACTTGCACAGAGCGGAAGTTACATACTTGTCTCAGCAGGCTCAAACGGTGTCTATTATTATAACATAATAGGCGGGGGTATATTTACTCATACATCACTTAGTACGAGTGTTAATGTATTGGCAGTCAGCGGGAATTATGTTTTTGCCGGGACTGGTTCCGGTGTCTTTGTTTCCGCGAATAACGGTATAAACTGGTCGCAGACATCTTTAAATGACAAACCAATTACCTGTATGACTGTAAAGGGAGGATATGTTTTTGCAGGATCGCCTTTTTATCCTACAAGCCATGGTATCTGGATTTCGGGAGATAATGGTAATACATGGACACAAACGAATGCAGGTATTTCAAGGGCTTTAGGTTCTAACACATCGTACCTGTACAACGCTGGCATGGACTGGGGAATTGAGCGCTCACCGGATAATGGTGCCACCTGGGATTATACTATGTATGGAAATGTCTTTGATTGTATCGCAACTTATGGAAGCTACGTATATCTTGGAAATATGAACGGAATATACCGTTCGGTAAATAACGGAAATACATATACCTCTGTATTTACTGAGGATCAAATATACTGTTTATACACTTACAGTGCTTATGTATTTGCAGGGGGAAATTATGGTGTGTATTTCTCACCTAACGGTGGAACAACATGGTATCCCAAAAACCAGGGATTTCCGCCAAGTGGAGTAACAATTACGAGCATTGTTGTATATCCAGGTTTTGACCAGAGAATTCTTGCCGGTGATACTGACGGTAAAGTATGGGTGAGATATTATCCTCAAATTACAGAGGCAGAGAATATAAGCAATGAAATTCCCGATAAATTTTTACTCTATCAAAATTATCCGAACCCTTTTAATCCGTCAACTGATATTAAGTTTTCTATTTCTTCCGGCGGACAAACTAAGTTAACCGTACATGATTTTCTCGGAAAGGAAATATCAGTTCTGGTAAATGAATATATGCAGCCGGGAGAATATTCTTTAAACTGGAATGCAGATAATCTTCCTGGGGGAGTATACTTTTATACTTTGTCATCGGGTAAATATGAAGAAACCAAAAAAATGTTATTACTGAAATAATTAATTGAAAATATAATTTTCTGTTTGCAATATCTCTATTTGTTTACATACAAGATGGGTGTGTTGATTGAGTTGTAAAGCGACTGTTCACTGTAAAATAAAAGCAGCCCACATATAAGGGTTACTAAATTTCTTCCTCATTTCACTCTGTGCGAGATTAAATGCGTCTTCCTTAGGCATTTTCTTCTCAAGCCAGTTCGTGTAAAACATTTCCATTAATTCAACTGTCGCTTTATCGGGTACTTTCCAGAGACTCATAATAATACTCTTTGCTCCTGCGGTTTTAAACGCTCTCTGCAAACCATAAACCCCCTCGCCGCCTTTGATGTCTCCGAGTCCTGTTTCACATGCCGAAAGAACTACAAGTTCTGTATTGCTTAAATCCATATTGCTTACTTCGTATGCAGTCAGTATTCCGTTCTCAACCCCGTCTATCTCTATTCCACTTGACCAAACATTGTTTGCTCCTGCCAAAATTAGACCCGAACGGATTAACGGATTATCACTAATCTTGTATATATTGTCTTTTTTTGATGATTCAGGATTTACGTATTCTTTGTCAGGTTCCGGATTAAAGAACCCGTGTGTAGCAACATGAAGAATGTAGGGGGCTTTTTTACCGGAAAGCGATTTGAAAACCTCCTCTATTCCTTTATCGCCCGTATATTCTGTAACGTTTAATTTGTTGCCCGCAAGTATAGCCTTGAGTTTTTCAACCTCCGCCAGTGTGCCCTTCAGGTAACCCCATTTACGGTTTCCCCTTAATTCCTGTGTTATACTCGACTCTTCCCGTAATTCACCCTTATCATTATTCTCTTTGTATGTATCTGCATTCTTTCTCATTGTACTTTCATCTACGTCATACATTAATCCGCCGAATAATACTGCCTTGTGATTTGCAAAATCAGTATTCTTTTCTTCCTTCTTTATCCTGATTATGTCTTTTATGTTTCCTGTATATCTTATGTTATGCTTATCAATAAGCAGTGAATTACCGCCTGTGTTTAGTGATGCAAAAGACACTTTATTTAGAAGTCCTGATGGAGATAAATATATTTTATCTATTCCCTTCAGATATTTTTCAAGCGGCTCCCAGACAAGTTTGTAAAGCTCATTGCTTGTTTGCTGATTATTTGCGTAACTGTTTTCATTGTCTGCATTAACGGATAATACCTTTGAAAGCTCATCAAGACTGCAAAGTTTTACAAGTACAGGGTTCTTTTGCCCTCGTGTTGTAACAAATGCAATATAAAATGTTGTATCTGACCATTTCGTTTTCCAGTACCTGAAATCAACAAACTCGATAGCTGCTTCATTTGGTGCAAGAGCATTCTGTATATCAGTAAAAGAAACGTTCTTATCTTCGTAAATCTGTCTGAAAAATTCTGATCTTCTCGATAGCTCCTTTTCTGTCTCGTTTGCCTCGTTTTCAAGTTGGGCAGTATTAATACCGCGCTTTTGCTGTTCCTGAATAGAAAGACTTGATGACTTTAATATCTCACTTTTTAAATCGCTTAACTTACCGAATAGATTCTCAAGCTCAGGATTTCCTGATTTACTGATAATACTGTGTAATCTTGTGTTTGACGATAGCACAATCCCCTTTGTTGACATTCTCACTTCTAGCATATCTGCTGCAATTTCAGGATTTTGTTCGAAATAATTTAAAGTAAAAGAATAAAAAACCTCAAAATTAAAATCGATTGTTTTAAGAAATTTAACCTTCTCGGACTCTGAAAGAAAAGCAAAATTATCATTCAGGTAATTTATGTAATTATTGTTTATTTCTTTAAACAACTCAAATGCCTTTGTATATTTTTCCGTTTCTAAATAAATAACTGCCAGATTCATAAGCGATTGTGTGTACTTGGGGTGTTTATTCCCGTGTTCTTCTTTCAATATTTTTAACGACTCTATAATCAAGCTCTCTGCTTTGGAATAGTCTCCTGTGCGGCCATACATAGCTGATAAATTGTTTAGCGAAGAAGCATAGTCGGGATGTGAAACCCCGAGTTTCTCTTTTCTTATTCTCATAGCTTCTAAATATAATGGCTCTGCTTTTTCAAAATCACCTAATCTGTTGTAAGATGTGGCAATGTTGTCGAGATATGTTGCATATGCTGTGTTGTTCTCACCCTCATTATCTTTAGTTATTTTCAGCGCCTCATTAAGAAGTGGTATAGCCTCCTTATATTTATGCATATCATTATACAGCAATCCGAGATTGTTCAGCGAAGAGGCATAGTCAGGATGGTTTTCACCGAGTTCTTCTTTGCGGATTTTCATCGATTCCATATATAGTCCCTCCGCTTCTGAATATTTCCCAATATGTCCATAAACCAAAGCAAGTCTATTTAACGCTGAAGCGTAGTCCTCTTGAGTTTCTCCCGGGTGTTCTTTCTTTATCTTTACTAATTCCTGGCAAAGTCTTTCTGCTTTTGTATAAGCACCCATTTCCATATACAAGTCTTCAAGATCCTCCAAAGACTTTGCATACTCAGGGTCTGACTCTCCCAATTTCTCTTTCATTATTTTTAATATTGTCAAGCGCAACGGTATCTCTTTTGTGAATTCCTGATATTCGTCATATAGCGTTGAAAGGAAGCTAAGTGCACTTGCGTATGCCAAGTTATCCTCTCCAAATGTTCTCTTTCTTATATCGATAATTCTTTTAAAACATTGCTCTGCTTTTAAAAAGTTACCAATATTCAAATAAGTAAACCCAAGATATTGAGAAGAAAAATCATAGTTTTCATGATATACCCCAAACTCCTTTTCTGCCTGTTTAACCGCTTTCTCAAAATATTCAATTGCTTTTTCGTAACTGCTTTTTTCGTAATATTCAATACCGGTATTGTTTAGCTCTTTCCACGTTTGCGGGTATAATTTAGCTGTTGAGAGAAACAGTAATGCAAAGATAATTAGGGAAATTATTCTATTCATCATATAATGATTTAATTGAATATTAATAATTTAATCCGATAAATTCAATCATTCTTGCTTTGCACCTTATCGATGATTTTTTAAATAGTCATTTCGAATTTTTGAATGTATATAATAATATTTTTGTTCTTAAATTAATTGTAGAACTAAACAAATAAAACTATGAAAAAAATGTTAGTCAGTTTAAGCCTGTTACCCTTAATGTCTGTAATAGGTGTTGTGTTCCTCTCAGGAATTTTAATGTCATGTAATGTTTCAACTGCTAATCTTTCCGATGTGAAAGTATGTACTTCCTTAAACGGCAGCGAATGCGGTAGCGATGTATCTTCATTTATGGCAGATGTTCAGGCGATATACTGCTCTGCAAGTCTGAATAATGCACCTTCAGGCACAAAAGTCGTTTTCGAATGGAAACACGAAGGAGAGAGTATAGGCAAAGCTGAACTTGAAGGCTCAACCGGAGTTGTTAATTCATCTTTTAAACCAACTGCAGAACTCCCGGCGGGAAAATATTCTGTAACAGTAAAAATTAATACAGATAATGCTCAACCAATAACCAAAGAATTTAGAGTAGAATAAATCTTTGCAAATAATAGATAAAATTAAGCCCGGTGATATTTTTATTTACCGGGTTTTTTATAAAGTACTTATCTTAATTATTCTTTGCTTAAAATATATCTCTTTGTTTTAAAATCCAAAAGAAGCTATACCTTAAGGTTTGATAAATAAGCCCAGAGTCCGAACACTTTAAATAGCCATATTACAACAATTAATACGACGACTACATTTACGATTGTTTTTATCGTTGACTGCATTGGTATTCGGTTAATAAGCCATAATGCAAAACCTGCCACCACTAATGTGATAAGAACTGTTAATATATCCATTTTTTCTCCTTCTCGTTTTAAGATTTTATTACTTCACAAATCTACTGCAGGGAAAGAGCGAATACAATAGACCTTCAGGTCGAAAATAGCATTACTCCCTTTTTCAATCCAACGGACTATGTGATATTGTGTTGTGATTTTATAAATTATATCAAAATTAAATACAATATATCATGAAAAGTATAATTTTTGTTCCTGTATTCGCAGCCGTATTCTTAATTGCATTATTTTTATACGGAAACAAAGGATTTTCTGAAAATGCACCGTTTTTTAAATATGTGGGTGTAAACAGTTGTGCTGCAACTTGCCATAAAGGTGATAGCAAAGGTAAACAGCTTGAAATCTGGCAGGACTCAAAACATTCACAGGCGTTTAAAACACTTCAGACCGCTGAGGCTGACCAGATTGCAAAAGATAAGGGGTTTGATACACCAGCCGCCGAAACTCCATTATGTATAAAATGTCATGTACTTGGCAAAGACATTGATGTGGCAGAGCTTAATGATACATTTGATAAAACTCAGGGTGTGCAGTGTGAAACCTGCCATGGTCCTGGTTCGGAATACAAGAAAATGTCAATTATGAAGGATAAACAGCAGGCAGTTGCTAACGGATTAGTTGTACTTGATAAAGGTGCGGAATTCTGCAAGACCTGCCATAACTCAGATAGCCCCACGTTTAAGAGTTTTGATTATGATACATACTGGGAAAAAATAAAACATACAAATCCAAACATAACAAGGTAAGTAAGAATCCCTCCTTACATAAGTAGCTCTGTATTTAGTAATGGAATACAGAGCTTAGTTATTTTATTTCATTAATTCGGAAATTGCAATTTATCCGAACAATGCAAGATAATTTGATGATTAAAATCTGCATCGGCGAAATCAAGTCTTTGTCCACATCAGTGCATATGAAGTAAAAATAACAACATCCGGCAAAAAATGAATTGTCCATGCCCAGAATACACCCTTCGTTTCTAATATGCTTTTCCCCATTAACCATGCAAGGAAAGCAGTCATTAAAAATCCAATTATTCCCGGAGGCGAACCATATAAATAATGAGCTAATCCAAAGAAAACAGCATTTATCAACAATGTATTTGTTTTTCCTATAACATCCAACAAAGTAGAAAGTAATGAAAGGCGGTAATATACTTCTTCAGTAAAAGCATTAACAGCGGCAAAAAGCAATACAGCAGGCAAAAGAGGAATCACATATATAAACATATTTGCTGATGGTTGTGCTAACATTATTGTGGGAATTAAAACACAGACACTTGCAGCAACGGCAAAGATCCAGCCGAATTTTTTCCAGGATTCTCCTTTCCGAATACCAAGCCATCGTACTTGTTCAATAGGAGCCGAAAGGTTTCCTTTAGCAAGATAAAATTTCTTCTTGTATCTGAATAATAGCCAAAGACCTGCAATAACTGTTAATGCAACAAATAAATCGAGAATAAAAGCATCTAAATAATATAGTGTAAATGAAGAATTTGAATTATAAAAAATGCCTGACCACCAAATAGAATTTTTAACCCACTGTGAAAATAATAATGCAATATAAAAAACAAGCATTATAAAAGCATATTCCAACAACGGACGAAACACATTTACAAAAACACAGATGGCAAGAAAAATTATTAAAACAAATAGTTTCCCATGGAATAACCAATCCGGAATTTGTCCAGATAATGAAACGAAGAAAATGTCAGGAAGGTCTGATATTAAAAATATTATAACCCAGGCAGAAACTGTTAGAAGGACTTTCTTGTCAACGCTTTTCATTGTGGAATATAATTGCATGGTCATATTTAAATTAGTTTTTCTTTCATGAGAAACGGTTTATTTAAAGTACTTGCAGCAATTGACCAATATATGTACCCGCTCTAAAAATAAATTTAAATGGGTTTGTTTATATCTCAATTTTACATGAAACCCCATTATTAGAACTTAAATATTTTTAGCAGCAAGGGAGTTGTTAATTAACAGGAAGTTAACAATGTATTAGGAAAAACGAAACATAAAATTTATTAGACTCTTTTACGGCAGCATACGCAAATCACCTTCATTGATACCGCCCCATTCTATTACCGTAAACCCTTTCCTCTCAATCTTCTTTATTTCAGGTGCTTTCAATTCATGCTTTGTGTTTAATGGTCTGAAATAAAAATTAAGTCTCAGGATAGTCTCCGGCTTCGGAGCAATAATCAAATCCATATTTTCACTAAGGAACTTATCTCCAAGCAGTTTAATCTCATAATAGTTTGCTTTTCTTAAATTCTTAAGCCAGTATTCCTTAAACTGTTCTTTCTCCTTAGTGTTCAAGCCCATCTGAGGCAGGTACTCATCAAACCAGCTTTCTATTTCCTCGTAAGCAACAACCCATCCTTCATCAGGTATCTCAATCTTGTTAAGCTCGGCTTCGTAGAAAAGATAATCGTACTTATTGTCAATTAAGCCCTCCGGAGTCGCTGTAACATTCCATCCGTTACCATAAAGCGGCTCAGTCAATGTAAGCTTACCGTTTACTTTAACTTTCACGTCAACACTCATCGTCTCAACAGTGTACAAATAAACGGCAGGTTTTTTCACCTGAATAGGTTCAGTTGATTCACCGAAACATAGTTTTTTGTATGCTTTGACAAAGGTACCATTGATTAAATATTTATTATCAATATTATTGGTTAAACCTTTTGTTACACACTCCATAACGTCATCTGTATTATCAGCAAGAAAAGAGAATGAAGTGTTAATAAGTTTATTGTATTTATTGTTCATGTTATTGCATCCTGATACAACGAATCCGATAACAGACGTGTTTTCGTACGCATCTTCATTATCACCCTTTAATAAGTCTTTAATCCGAACCTGCACATAAAACCCTGTCCCGGCTGCACCCTGAGGAACAACAACTATTTTGCTTTTTTCAATAAGAGAAAATTCAGAAATGTAAGCAGTCTTTAAGTACGAGGCTGTTTTTCCTTCCTTGATTGCGCTCAGCAGCGAATCATAAGTACTGCATTCAACCTCATTCACCTGTCCGTATGCGAAAGAAAAGAATGTCACAAAATAAACAACCGCAAAAACCAATTTAAAATATTTGTTCATACTCTTCATTAATATTAAACATTAATTAAACATTTCTTATTTAAACCTTTTATACAACAAATTGTTTCATGGGAAGGGAGAAAGGTATCTATATAAAAGAAAATCATTTTTATCAAGTTCACAATATTATTGGTGTGGTCTGTTTCCGTCCCGTAGGGACGAAATATCAATAGCTAATAACATTTGTAATTTTGAAGTCCCATAGGGACGATATGTTTATAGAAAAGAACATTAATACATTTCCCGTCCCGTAAGGACGAAATATCAATAGCTAATGACATTTGTAATTTTGAAGTCTCATAGGAACGATATGTTTATAGAAAAGATCATTAAAACATTTCCCGTCCCGTAAGGACGGAACATCAAGAAACGGGTCTTAATAAGTAAGTGTAATACATAAATGACAAAACCCTCATTGCGAGGGTTTTATGCCTGTCGGGATGACTGGATTCGAACCAGCGACCTCATCGTCCCGAACGATGCGCGCTACCAGGCTACGCTACATCCCGATTATTATATTTTTTCTATTTTTAACAAACTCATTCCGGGATGATCCCGATTCATCGGGACGACCTCATCGTCCCGAACTTTCGCGTCCGCCGTGGCGGACTACGCTACATCCCGATTTTAACGATAATGCAATATAATGCTTAAAAATTAAAGAATTTAGTCAGTTTCTAGTGTTTAACACATTTAACACAAAAAACAAAACGAGGTGTAAAGCGGTCTAAATTAACCTCAGTGAACCTGGATTAGCAAAAAATTAGCAAAAAAATTGTTGCCTAACTGCCCTTGCTCTAAATTATTTCTTCACATAAGCATTCAACCCAATAACCACAGGTTTCCCGTCAACAACACAATCCGTAACTACATTACCGTGAGTGGTTGCGACTACTAAAGTCTTACCCGATGCACTCGGTGTGGGCTCTTGTAAATCGATTTCTATAAATAACTTTCCGTTTTCAATTTTGACTTCCATTTTATTCTCCCGTTTGATTTTCTTAAAGGGCTGAAATTTATAATACTACTAAAAGGTGTTCTTTTGTTAAATGCCTGGAGTTTTATTGTTAATTATATTATTCCTGTCTTTACTTAAAAATATCTTCCTGAGTAAAAAATATCAATACTTTAGAAATATAATTCCATCGTTAGTCTTGTCGGTTTGGTATCTATTCTCGTCACTTAAACATCAGCCCTGATTTGTATCTATCATAAGGGATAACGGAAGAGTAACTGTGGTTACTTTATCATTATCATCTTTACAATGTGTTTATAGTTGCCCGCTTCGATTCGTGCAAAATAAACACCGCTGGCATATTTTGAAGCGTTCCATGTAGCTTCGTATCTGCCTGCCTGCATGTTGTCGTTTACGAGATTCTCAACAAGTTTTCCTGCTATGTCGTAAACTGCTAATTTCACGTATGAGTTAGCAGGTATGTCATATTTAATGCTTGTTGTTGGGTTGAACGGATTTGGATAGTTGTCATACAATTTGAATTCAGTCGGGATTTCAACAGAAATAGTCATATTACTCGTTACTGTAGGATTAACTGTTCCAAATGTTGTTCCGCTGACAAGTTGTGTAAGACTGTCAAATACCACCGTAGGATTGGATTCTGGCGGTATTCTGAACGTCATGTTAGTACTTGTGCAATTATTTACGATTGTCC
>JBHELA010000289.1:0-26872 GCA_041859005.1 Ignavibacteria bacterium | reverse complement strand
CCATCGACAAATGTGAAGGTTGTGTATTGACTTCCAAAAGTATATTGCGTTTCTGCAATAAAAGTGTGTTCCCTTCTTACTATTCCTTCTACGTCACCCGTTCCGATTGTTGTTGCGCTTGCACCCATATTCAAAGTATAAATTCCCATGTCGAGCAGTCCTTTTGTAGCAGATGGATTTGAACTTTGAAGGTTTAATATTCCGTTTACGGTTATATCGCTTGAAGCAGTAATTCCGCCTGAACCTGTAAGGTATAAATTATTTATGCTTCCCGTAAACAGCGATGCCGGAAGGGTTATTCCAGTCGAATTACTGAATACTATACTTGCCGATGTATTACTTGCAGCAATGTTTCCGCTTGTTAGTGTCGGAGTATTTCCTGCTATTGTTAGAGTGTTTACCCCCACTGTCAAAGTCCCAGAGGTTAATACCAGTGTTCCGTTTATGTTTAAATTTCCACCAAGACTTATTCCATTTGCACGGTTTAAAGTTATAGTGTTAACAGTTAATTCGGGTAATGCAGTTGTTGCAGAACTGCCGCCGATTATTATGTTGGTTGAAATGCCGCCTGTTAGCGTTCCTGAGGTTGCGGATACTAATCCGTTTAATGTTAATGTGTTTGCTCCGATTGATAATGAACCTTCTGTCAGTGCTAATGTTTGTGTGATTGTTAAATCTCCGTTTATCGTTAATCCGAGTGGATTGTTTAATGTTAGTCCGTCTATTGTATTACTTACGAATGCACCCGAAGGTATGCTTTGGGATGATGCCCCGGAAAATACAACGACTGAATTTGATGAGCTTGCATCTATTTTTGCTCCATTTGTTAATGTGATGCTTCCCGTTATTGTCAGTTGTTTGCCGTTCAGGTTCAATCTGTATGTACCATTATTGTTTTCAATATCCCTTACAGTTCTGTTTTGGTCTAATACACAGTTGTTTGCAGGAGCAATTGCAAATTCAATATTTGAGCCGTCCGGTGGGACTGCTCCTCCAACCCAGTTTGAAGCTGTTCCATAATTACTGCTTGTGTTGCCTTGCCAGGTATATATATAAACATCGGTTTCGAATGCACCCATCTTTGGTGTCGAGCCTCTTGTCACTCCGGCATAATCAGTAGTTATTATTGTTCCTGTAATTCCGGGAAGAGTTGCGGATGAATAATAATTCTCAGGTAATGTCCCGCCTGCTGAATTCAAATTCGGATTTATATTTAAACTGTTCGCATCCTGCCCGGTAACAATCGGAATTGATGTTTTATTCGTGTTGCTATAATACCCCAATACACCTCCTGTACCGGACACATAATAATCATTATAATTTAATGTTAAATTCGTGTTGGTTGAATAATTAAAATAAACCGCATAATGCAAATTTAAGCCCGATTCAGTGGAACGTGCATTAACAAAAATATTATTTCTGATGTTTCTCGTGTTAGTTGCAACGTTGCTGTATAGCGCATAAGATTTTTTAATAACCCCTGCACCGAGGTTGCCGCTGATATATATCGTATTAAAATAAATACTGTTATTATTGTACTGCGTTCCGTATTCATACATTCCGTATATCGTATTTGGAGTGTTCCCTCCAAGACTTATTATATTGTTGGCATAGGTTGTCTGACCTGTATTAATCTTAATTCCGTATATTGAAGCATTCGACGCAGAAGCACCTGTTACGTTTAAAGAATGAATAAAGTTTTCCGTAACAGTATGAGATGTGTATGTGTACATTCCTGTAGAGCCGAAGTACAATCCGATTACCGTTCCTGTAAATGATTCATTAATATTCGATAAACCATAAATAGTGTTTCCTGAAATAGTATTTAAAGCATTTGTACTTGCTACCGCAATGCCTGATACAGAGGCAGCATTAGATGAAGCGGTGTTATTGTTTGAATTTTTTAGGTTATATATTGTATTGTTTGTAACAATAGTACTTCCATAATTTGATGATATTCCATTTGTAATGCCATAAGTCCCGGAATTTGAATTTGTAGTAAAGTTAGTCAGGTTCGCAATAGTGTTCCCACTGGCTATTGTAGTTCCGCCTGTTGTATTTCTTAGCCCAAAAATATTCTGGTCATTAGCAGTACTTGCTGATGTTGCTTGTATGCTATTCGCTGTAACTGTACTGCCAATTAAATTATTACTGATAGTTGATATGACTGTATTAGTTCTGCCGATTGCGTAAATACTCGTTGCATATTCCGAACTTGAATTACCGGCAGTTATTGAACCGATAATATTGTTTTGAATAATTACAGTTCCATTACCCGAAAAATTAATTCCTGTGACAACTGTTGATGTTACATTTCCTGTTACTGTTATTGAACCATTACCGGAACTTGCTCCTATTGTGTTTCCGGTTACTGTTCCTACATTAACTGCACCCGCAGTAATAAATATTCCCTGCCATAAACTTGTGGCTGAACCTGTATAATTAATATTCTTTATTGTGTTATTCTGTATCGAACTTGGAGTGGAAGTCCCGACTGTAAGTGCAATGCCCTGAAATAAGTGGTTTGTCGAAGCACTAACGTTCATTGCTGAGCCCCCGCACAGGGGTTCTTGTCCGCCAATATAATTATCCGTAATTACAAAACCGGCTCCTGAAGTATTTGAGATTTTTATAGGATTAAACGTGAAATTGCCTTCGGGAACAAAACTTGTTGTTTCATAGAAACTATTACCCGATATTGTCCATTCTGTTGAGTAAGATCCTAATTGAATATTATTGGAATTTGCATTTGTCCGCCAGACATCAAAAATATTATTATTACTGATTGTGTTTCCGCTGTTTTCACTGCCTGATGAACCTAAAGAATATATTGCAATGTTCACCCTGCCGCCTGCATTGGTAATATCATTTTTATCAATCAGATTATTATCGTTTCCATTGCCATCTTCGGACGTGGAGAAAAATATAATCCCACGTGATGTACTTGTTTCAGAACTTTTAACAAAACAATACTTAACAGTATTATTTTCGGCTGAGTTTACAAATCTAATTGCTGAAGATGACTGATTATTAGAATTCGAAATGGTTAAATCTTTTGCTGAACCTGTTCCATTAACTCTTCCATCAATGGTTACATTATCCGCTCCGTTCAAATCAATCAAATGAGAAGCAAAGCTTCCACCGATTACGTAACCCGTACCCATAGGATAAATATTTATAGATGAGTAAATTGCACTGCCTGTTCCGCTGGCATTCAGGACAGCAGATGCCGTTTCAGTAGTGCTGCTAATAATCTGAAGAGTAATAGCACCTGTAATAGAACCAGCGTTAATAGCGTCGAAAGCCGCTTTCAAAGTTGCATAATTTGCACCAGCACCACCTACCGTTTTAGTAGTTTGTGCTGAGGAACTTTGGGTAAAGAATACTAAGAGAAATAGCACTAATAAGAAACTTACTTTTTTAAGTTTGATTAGAAACTGTGAGCAAATCCTGCAGCAATTGTAAGAATTATTTAGTCCTAAGACAATCTTTGGTAAGTACTTAACATTTGTATTAATTTTTGTATCCATTTTGCTACTCCCTTTTCTTAAGGAATTTCACCTTAATTAATTTTATCCATAGTTATTACGTCAAATAGTGTGCCAGTTAGATAAAACTTAAATTTAGAATATAATTGGTCTTTTATTAATTATAGTCTAATCTTTTTAAATAATAATCGTCTCAAATTGAGACTTAACGTCTCAAATTGAGGAATAATGATAGCGAAGAGAAGAAAATCCTAAAAGTAGGGAATTTGAGTAAATAACTCACATAATAATTAAAAGTATTTTATATGGAGTCTCAAAATGAGAATATTTCCAGTGATAATGATTTATTTAATGTATTATGGAAAATTCAGAAGAAGACTATAAATTCGGTGATTCTTCGAAAGCAGATCCGATGATTGTTAAAATTTACATTGAGATATCATTTAATACGAATTCGAAGTTACTTTAGTATACGGTTTTTTCAGTCTTAGAATTTTAACAAAGAAGACTACTGAGAATTTTTACCATTTGATACTGCGAGGAAAAAGTTTTTTAACCATAGAGCGTTCAGAGGGCACATAGGAAATTATTTTATTGGTGAGAGCAAATTTTGTAATAGATTTTTCACAGAGGGCTAAGAGGAAGAACGGAGAGCACGGAGTAAGATAATTTTATTGATAAGAACTTGTGATTTATAGAAATAAATTTTACCGTCCGCCGAGGCGGATTTTCGAAACGCAGAGAGCGCGAAGAATAGCTTCAATAGATTTTTTATTATGAGAAGATCAGAGGAAAACTTTGATAGTTTTTTTAACGCGAAGAGATGTTTTAAATATGTAAAGCTTTAATAAAATATGTTGTCTTTTTGTAATTAGGATTGCTGCAAGTCAAAATTATACTAAGGAAAGAAAAAGGTTAGCGTTCTTTATAGAAAAGAGACAAGAAACTTTTCAAGGTAAAGAGGAATTGAAAAGACGTGACAGAGAATAAAGAAAAACTATTTTTCGCTTAGCCTTTATGAAATTCCTTCTGATACATATTGCGCATATAGTGAATGCCCTGCAAGCAAAGCTATAACCAAAGCTTTGGCAAAGAGTGTAATTTTGCCGACACACAATCAAAGGAATGATTATCAGTAAGTTCAGATGGAAAATAAATACATGAACATAAATGATGTACTTCCCGATGCCAAAGGTTCGGGATAAATCGGGGAGGCTTTTTTATTTTAGCGTTTAAATAATAAAAAGGAATAAGTAAATTAAAATCACTAATGAGGAATTAATGAAAACGCAAAGTCGTCTACCTATAAAATCGTTAAAGGAACTATGATAATAAAACAAATAATAATTTCAGGCATCCTTTAATGTGAGTGTATTAGCGGAGTAGTGAATAAAGTTTTCAGATAGTATTAAAATAATTTCTTAAAAAGATATAAATTAGACGGACATAAGAGAAGTAAAATGACAGAGATTTATACACACGTAAGCACAAAGAGAATTCAAGACATTAAATCACCATTTGATGACTTGTAAATATTTTTTATTAAATGTAATTTTAAATAAGAATCACATTTATGGTACAAATACATCCCATAATTGTGGGATTTGTACCATTTTATGGTACATATAAACAAGTTAGCTGCCATTTTAAAACCCAAAAGAAAAAATAAAACCCAAAGACATATACAATGGAAAAAAATATTTTATCGACAGACAATATAATCATTCATTATACAGAAACTGGAAAAGGAGATACAACCATCGTTTTTGTACACGGCTGGCTTGGAAACACTAATTGGTGGAATAATCAAGAGGCTTTTTTAAAGGAAAATTATCATATCGTAAAACTTGATTTAGGTGGTCACGGAAAATCAGAAAAAACAAGGCAGAATTGGACTGGCGAACAATATGCAGACGATATAAAAACGGTTATAAATCAAATCGACACAAGCAAAATTATACTTATTGGTCATTCAATGTCTGGAGCATATGTACTTGAAGCATGTATAGATTTACCGAATGTAAAAGCTATTATTTTGGTCGACACTTTAAAAGACTTAGACCAAGATTTTACACCTGAACAAGCTGAACAATTTATGTTTAGTAATTACCGCAAAGATTTCAAGTCAGCGGTAGAAAACGTTCTACCTCAATACTTATTTGTTGAAGGAACTCCTGCGAATATTAAAAATCAACTTCAAAACGAATTCATTCAAAATGACTCTGAATTAGCAATAAATACGCTAAAGCCTTTATATGAAATGGATATTCGCAAAATGGCAAAGCTAATAGACATTCCTGTGAAAGCTATAAATTCTGATGCAACGCCAACAAACTTAGCGAACAATCGCAAATATTTTAAAAACTATGATTACAGAACTATTGTTGGAACAGGACATTATCCAATGCTCGAAAAGCCTGACGAGTTTAATAAAATATTAACAGAATTGATTGAAGAATTAACAATCAATAAATAACGGCAGCTAACAAGGGTTTTGCGTCAGGCGGGCTGAAGTACAAAATTCAACGGTAGTTTTTCAATTGAGCTTTAGTAATAATATCAGCTTTTGTGCTTCGATTTCCCGCCCGAACGCAAAGCCCCGAAACGTTATCGGTTAGATTTAAGTATGATTTGTTAATAATAAACAACAGATATAATGAAAAGTAAAATTCTTAATCTCCTATTGGTTATTACATCGCTTTTTGGATATTTAGAGTGGAGTGGAGATAGCCGTATGTTTCTTTTTCAAGCAGAGGGTGAAATTTTTTTAAAATTATTTACAGACCCGATCTCTATTCTTCATCCATTTATAGTATTGCCTCTAATAAGCCAGATAATATTATTATTCACATTATTTCAAAAGAATCCAAGTAAAATCCTGACATATATAAGCATAGGCGGGTTAAGTATTTTATTGGTATTTATGTTTATAATCGGACTTTTGAGTTTTAACTATAAAATAGCAATCTCTACAATTCCATTTTTGACTGTATCGTTTTTAGCAATCAGACATTTCAGAAAAATACAGTGACGAAAACCCCTAAGATAAGAAAGCAGAAACGCTAACAAGGAATTGCCAAAAGCGGGGCTGAACATCTTCGATTGGACATTTGTATAAGGTTCAACAGCTGAAATAATATTGAATCCACGTAGGCGGATGCTAAAAATCACTGCATTCTGCAAGAACAAATTAATTATCTAAGAATTAACAACGTAAAATTTGGCTCCAATCGCAAGAATGGAATTAAGGAAGGAAGAAACTTGTGGCAGTCAAATCAAGGAAAAAGCGAACGCGGATAAAGCGGATAAAGCGGATTATCGCGGATATAACATCATTGGTTCAAAAACGGAAGTAGAACAAGTACGCAAACTGCAAGATTACTTACATAGAAGAAACTTGTGGTAGTCAAATTAAGGAAAAAGCGAACGCGGATAACGCGGATAAGGCGGATTATCGCGGATATAACATGATTGGTTCAAAAACGGAAGTAGAACAAGAACGCAAACTACAAGATTTATTTACTAAAAACTTAATTTATAGATGTTGATAAATCATATATATAGTCAAGTTACATAGAAGAAACTTGTGGTAGTTAAATCAAGGAAAGAGCGAACGCGGATAACGCGGAAAAGGCGGATTATCGCGGATATAACATCATTGGTGAAAAACGGAAGTAGAACAAGAACGCAAAATGCAAGATTACGTTATTAAAAACTCAATTTATAGATGTTTATAAATCATATACATTGGGAAATTTGTAGAAAAATATGGTTTAGAGCATTTAGAAATTTCCATAAGTGCAATCGAAGAGATAACCAAAAGAAATACTGGCGAATATGCAATAAGACCGTTCATTAAGAAGTATCCACAGGAATTATTAGTTGTAATGAAAAAATGGGCAAAATCAGAAAATTTTCATTTAAGGCGGTTGGCTAGCGAGGGGTTACAGCCCAAACTTCCCTGGTCCACAAAATTGGACGTGTTCAATGATGATCCCAATCCAGTATTTGATATATTAGAATTACTGAACGAAGATGAGGTTATGTTTGTGAAAAAATCTGTTGCGAACCATTTAACTGACTGGTTGAAAGTAAACAGGGAGCCAACTGTAAAGCTAATAAATAAATGGAAAGAATCAGATAACAAGCATACCAAGTGGATTATTAAAAGAACAACAAGAAAAATAAACATTGACTGACGCACGACGCCTAACAGCGGCTATACAAAATGCCTGTCGCAGGAATGACAGAGCTTGAAAAATGAGCTAAGAGACAAACTCAACGGAGTTCGTCTCAAAACTTAAATTTTGTGAAAAAAGCAAAACAAGAACATTGAAATCGTAGTTAGATCCCCGCATAAAGTCCGCCACGGCGGACAAAGAGAAGCACATTGATTAAGAATTGAAAGAAATAAGAATAAGACACTTAAATAACAATTAGTTATTTCCTTTTTTAATATATAGTATAATCAAAAAATACATTGATTGTTATGTAATAAATTCCGAATATAGCATGAAATTTAAGATATACGTTGCTATCTGATGACTTCGAATAAACACCACCGACACCTATCGAGAATAAAATATCTAAGTAGAAAGTTATTATCCGCAATAATAAAAGAATAACTATTATGGTATCGGAAATTTTGGGTTTCCTAAAAAACTGTGTAAAATTCTTACCGACTCGACCGGCAATGGCATCAATTTATCAAATAACAATAATTTAAAATAATTTCAACAGGGGGAAAAATGAAGAAATTCGATTTTAGATTCAGCATTTTACAGACGTTAATGATTGTATTTTTTACAATATTTTTAAACGGCTGTAAAGAGGATGAGAATATCGTAACATCGCCGACAGCAATATCAGCTGATATAACAGGACAATGGCAGATGACGATAACGCCGCTATTTCATTACATAGACACGACTAATATCAAGGGAAACAACGGTTACGATTTTAAAAGCGACCCAAGTGTAAATGACGAGGTATATTTCTACAGAGCAAACAGTGTGATTGACGGGTTCGCAGGACCGATAAAATTCAGGGGTACGATAACTGACTCAATACGGATAGGAGTATATGAGCCGAAGAACGGCAGAGTTGGAGCCGATACGGTAACGGAAAAGACGGCAGAGATGGTGCTAATTCAAAATGCTTTTGGGTATCTTGAGGGCAGGGCAAGAATATTGCTTGACAGAGACACGACGGGAGTAATATTTGATACGTACAATATTTCATGCAAAAAGATAGGTAACATAAGCGAGTTAGATTTCATCAATGCACAAAAAGGAATTAACTCATGGATAGACGATTTATGCAAGGCAGCGGGCGACGTAATGTCGTTTATCACATCTGCATTAACAGGCGGTGCTTTCAGACCTATGGCAAACTGCTGGGGAAACAAAGCAGGAGGAGGTTTTTATGTATTCGGGAATGAAGGACCCGGAAGCTTACTACCTGTTTGGACAATGACAAGCTACTATCCTCTTGAATGGGCTGCATGCAAGGTAAGGGTGTATAACTTTAACATTAACTATGACGGACAAGCTATGGGAATGACAGAACTAAAGGATGCGGTGCTTGCGGAAACATTTTTCCTGAGCAAGATAGGATTTTTTAACGACTCGATAGTAGTTAGTGCACTTGAGAGTTTTTACAATACGTACGGAAATTTTGCAATAACCATAGGATATAATTTAGAGACGCAGAACATAGCAGTTTACGTAAACAACGAGAATGGCAGCACAAATGCACACACGCATTTTCTTGCAAAGACGATAATAGACGCACTCTCGCTGCATTTCAGTTCGGTATATGCTTCATCGGGAAGGAACATAAGCGACAGCTGGCACATGAGGAGGTCTGACTTTTTTGTCTGCAACACGTCGCTGCTTTACTGTTACGTGTTTGGGACAGCAAAAGTAAATTACAATTGAAAAAGGAATAGAGATTTTAAGATTTAAACGTATTTGCCATTAAAATTTCATCCTTACGGGATTTAAAGATTATATAAACTTTTTAATTATAGATATAATGAATAAGCTGGTTACAATTTTTTGTGTTTCGGTTATTATACTTTTGTCATTCAGTTTCTACTGTATTGACGACGCACCCTTGATTTCGGGTTTAACATACGATGACATAACACAGACGGGCGTAACTGTTTACTGGACGACAGATTCCCCTTCTGATTCAAGGATTAAATGGATGGCGTCGGATTCTAATTACCAGCCGGTAGTGTTTACGGATTCGGTTAACAATTCAGCTTTAGTAACAAACCATACGTTAGCGATAAGCAATCTTCAGCCGTCGAAGATATACAAATACAAAGTTTATTCACAAAACGGAGGAGGTACGGGAGTTGATTCGGGATATTTTATTACAAAGTCAACTTCTACCGGAAGAGTTGATGTTTATTTTAATCATTCGGTGGATACAACAGTCAATATGGGAGAAAAAGCACACGGCGATTATAATTTTGAGAGCATATATTTAAACCGCATAGACAGCGCACAGTGTAGTATAGACATAACACTGTTTGCATTCAGCGATTACACATCAATATCGTCTGCATTAGTTAATGCAAAAAGAAGAGGGGTAAAAATAAGGTTCATATACAATTCAACCCCAAATACGCCTTTAATAGACACAATGCTGGCAAACGGAATACCCGTTTTGAAAAGGAATTATGATACGAGCAATACAATGCACAATAAGTTTTTCATATTTGATTACAGGAATAATTCAAATCCGAGCAAGAAATATTTACTGACCGGCTCTACAAATGTAACTCATACGCAGTTTCATACCGATAAGAACAACGTAATTGTAATACAGGACGAATCGCTGTGTGCGGTTTATACGAGGGAGTTTGAAGAAATGTGGGGTACGCATACAGACATTCCGAATGCATCAACAGCAAAGTTCGGACCGATAAAATTTAACAACACACCACATATACTGAATATAGCGGGAACAAGAATGGAGGTATATTTTTCGCCGTCGGACAGCATACCTAAATATTTAAACAATATCATAATGACAAAGACGACAAAGAGTATATTCTTCTGCATTCTGCGGTTTTCATTATCTTCGATGGAGAATTCAATGCACGCGGTATTTAACGGCGGGAAACAGATTAAAGGTGTATTTGATTTATCTAAACTGACAGATTCAAACTGCACTTATCCGAGGATGAGAGGATTACCTGTTCAAGGGACATGGAATCCGCCAGCGAGCGTATTTGTTGATTCTTCGCTTGGTTTGCTGCATCATAAGTATTTAATAATCGATGCAAATTCTACGGCGGGCAATAAAATAACTGCTACGGGCTCGTACAACTGGGATTTGCAAGCGACGTATCATAACGATGAAAACTCGTTGATAATATACAATGACAGGATAAACAATTTATATTATCAGGAATTTTACAGCAGATACAGGGGAGCAGGCGGAGAATTATTGGGTATAAGCAATGCAGGATCTGAAAACCCGCTTGAATACAGGCTGGAACAGAACTATCCGAATCCGTTTAATCCTTCTTCGTTTATTCGTTTTCAGTTGCCTGTTGTTAGTAATGTATTGCTAAAAGTGTATGATGTGACGGGAAGAGATGTTAGGACGCTTGTGAATGAGAGGATGAATGCAGGGAGTTACGAGGTGGTATTTGATGGTACGGGATATAACAGCGGGGTTTATTTTTATCAGATAAGAGTGGGGAGTTATAATGAGACGAGAAGGATGATATTGATAAAATAGAATGATGGTTGTAAAAAGAGAGTATTTTACCACTAAAACACGAAAGCACGAAAGTAAAGAGATTTTTCCGCTTAGAGCACGGCGTAGCAATAGCCACAAACAAAGAAAAACTTTACCACAGAGCGCCCAGAGGAATGACACCATTTTTTGAGAATGACACTATAAGTGAAAAAAGAGGAGATCCTTGATTGGATCCCCGCCAAGAGCGAGATGACAAGGATTATAAATTATAGAAATCCCCTGCTGTACGAGGTACAGAGGGGATTGGAAAACGAAAATAATGGATCTATCCTGATAAAGGGATAGATGTGGGAACACAATCTTAAATTAGTTTACTTTTTTAAGAATATCGACTGCTTTTTCGGGTGTAAGTTTTGTGTAGATTTTATCATTCACCATCATAGCAGGACCCTGGTCACACATGCCGAGGCAGTTTGTATGTTCAAAAGTAATTTTATTGTCTTTTGTTGTACCACCGACATTGATATTCAGTTCGCGCAAAACAGCTTTTTCAACTTCTTCTTTACCTGCCATATCGCATACGATAGTTCGGCAGAGTCTCACGATATTTCTTCCCTGCGGTTCGCTGTGAAGGAAAGAATAGAATGAGATAACGCTGTAAACTTCTACAGGATGAATATCGAGCAGTCTCGAAATTTCCTGCTGAGCGAAATCGGAAATGTATCTGTGTTTAGCCTGAACAGCCTGCAGAATCGGCATTAACGATGCTCTTTTTGCTCCGTGCTTAATAACGAGTTCTTCAAGTTCTTCAGTTATAGAATTCTTTTCTAATACCAGCATATAGTTCTACTTTTTGTTTAAAAATGATTCGACTTTCTGAATTAATACTTCAGGAGTAATCGGTTTTTCAACGAAGTCATCAACGGGAACAAGTTCTCCTGCTCCGAAATCAAGACCGATAGCTTTTGAAATAGATGTGTACATAATAATAGGTGTCTTGATGTTATTCTTGCGCAGTTTCTGAGCAAGGAAGAAACCGTCGTCGGGTTCATCCATCATGACATCGAGAATAATTAAATCCGGTTTATTATTCATGATAATATCGAAACCGTCTTTAGGATTTGTTGCGGTGATGACTTTATGGCCTTTAGATGTTAGAACTAATTCACTCGCCTCTCTGATATCCAAGTCATCATCGATTACTGCTATGAGTGCCATTTATTCCTCCGGGAAAATTTTGATTTAAGACAAAATAGCAAATGGCAAATTTATTATCTATTCAAAAAATTTTCCCTATTCAAAGTATTTATTATATCATTGAAAGAGAGAATTAATAAAAGTATTTTTGTATAAAGAAAAACGAAATGAAATCCCTTAAACAATCAATAATATCTGTTCTCACTATAAAAGCAAATATTAATATTGTTTCCCCGAAAGTCCTGATGGCTTTCGATCTTAAATAAAAAACAATTTATGCACAAACACATTTTTGAAAAGTATCCTGCGAACGAAAAAAGCAATCTTATAGCATTATTACAAGCTGTGCAGGAGATATACGGTTATTTACCAGAGGGAGCTCTTCAGGAAGTATCGGATTTTGTGGGATACCCTTTGAGCAGAGTTTACGGAGTTGCGACTTTTTACAATCAGTTCAGACTTACACCCCTTGGTGAGAATGTAATAAGAGTATGCAGAGGCACTGCATGTCATGTATGTAATTCAGCAAACATATTATTTTCGCTTGAAACAAGTCTTAATATAAAAGCGGGTCAGACAACGCGGGACAAAAAGTTTACTCTTGAGACCGTAGCATGCATAGGCGCATGCAGTATTGCACCTGTAATAACAGTAAACGATGAATACTACGGAAAGATAACGGTAAAAGAAATACCGGGAATTTTGAAGAAATTCAACGTTCAGAAACCCGCAGTTGAGGCGAAGAAGGAGGGCGTGAAATGAATACATTCTTAGATTTCTGCTGCGACGAATGCTGGCATTCACAAGAGAAACCCTGCGACCAGTTTGTAAGATGCTGCACGGAAGGACCACTTTGCCATCACAGTCCCGAATGCGAGAAGAAGATAAAAAGTTACAACAAGCAGTTAAGGTATGAAGAGCATGACATACCGATAATAATAATCGGAAAAGGAACATGCGGACTTGCAGCAGGAGCCCAGAAGGTAGAAGATGCGATAAGAGCGGAGCTCAGCAAGCTGAACATAGAAGCAAAGATCGAGACTACGGGATGCGTTGGTTCGTGTGCTGTTGAGCCGATAGTTGATATAAAGCTTCCCGGCGGCGACAGAGTATCATACTGCCGAGTAACGCCGAAGATAGTTTCAAAGCTGATAAAGAAAACTCTTGTAGAAAAAGATATACTGAAGGAAAACCTTCTTGGAACATACGGCAAGACAAACGGAGATGTTATAAACATAAACGAGACTCCATTCTTCAAGCATCAGCTTAAGATAGTACTTGAAAACTGCGGAGTTGTAAATCCTACTTCAATAGACGCTTACATAGCAAACGGCGGGTTTAAGTCGCTTGATAAAATACTTTGCCACATGACGCAGGAAGAGGTTGTGAAAGACATACTTGCGAGCGGGCTGAGAGGACGCGGAGGCGGTGGATTCCCGACGGGCAAGAAGTGGGAATTTGCGATGAAACAAAAATCTGATAAGAAATATATAATATGCAATGCAGACGAGGGCGACCCGGGAGCGTTTATGGACAGGTCGGTACTTGAAAGCGACCCTTACAAGCTAGTTGAAGGAATGATAATCGGCGGTTATGCAATAGGAGCATCGCTTGGTTATATATACTGCCGAGCCGAATATCCGCTTGCGATTGCACGGCTTGAGAACACGATAAACGACTGCAAGAAATACGGACTGCTTGGAGAGAATATACTCGGGAGCGGGTTCACATTCAACCTGAAAATTAAAAAAGGTGCGGGAGCGTTTGTCTGCGGTGAAGAAACGGCTTTGATAGCGTCGATAGAGGGCAAGCGCGGAATGCCAAAACCACGTCCGCCTTATCCTGCAGTGTCAGGATTATGGAACAAACCTACAATAATAAATAACGTAGAAACATTTGCGAATGTACCGCAAGTATTTAAATGGGGTACGGAGAAGTTCGCTTCAGTAGGCACGAAGACAAGCAAAGGAACGAAGGTGTTTGCATTAAGCGGGAAGGTAGTAAACACAGGACTTGTTGAAGTACCTATGGGAGTAACGCTTCGCGACATAGTGTTTAAAATCGGCGGCGGAATTCCCGACAATAAAAAGTTTAAAGCAGTACAGATAGGCGGACCATCGGGCGGATGTCTTCCCGATGAAGTACTCGATACAATAGTTGATTACGAATCACTGAAAACAGTAGGTGCGATGATGGGTTCGGGAGGTTTTGTAGTGATGGATGAGACGACATGCATAGTTGACGTAGCAAAATTCTTCATGACATTTATACAGAATGAATCATGCGGAAAGTGCGTTCCCTGCCGTGAAGGAACGAAAAGGATGCTTGAAATAATTGAGAAGATTCCGCACAGTTACAAGAATACGGCTAACAAGATGGACCAGCTTCAGAGATTTAAAGGGATAATACATTTAAACAGACTTGCAGACGTTATTAAGGACACGTCGCTTTGCGGGCTAGGGCAATCAGCACCAAACCCCGTACTTTCAGGGCTGAGATACTTCAGAGATGAATACGAAGAGCATTTATACGACAGGAAGTGCAAGGCAGGAGTCTGCAAAGAACTTCTGACATTCACTATAAACAATGATGACTGCGAAGGCTGCGGACTATGCGCGAGGAAATGTCCCGTAGAGGCAATAGTTGGAGAGAAAGGAAAGGCGCATTACATAATTGAAGACAAATGCATTAAGTGCGGCATGTGTGTTGATAACTGCAAATTTGATGCAGTGCTCGTTTCATAATATTTTAAATAAAACATAGAATTTTAAGTATATGGTAGAATTAACAATAAATAAGATAAAGGTAAACGCTGAAGAAGGAATGACAATCCTTGATGCGGCAAAGACAGCGGGCATAGCAGTTCCGACGCTTTGCAACATGAAGAACCTTTTCCCGACGGGTGCATGCAGAATCTGTTCGGTTGAAGTTGAAGGTCAGAAAGGATTGATTCCAAGCTGTGCTTATCCTGTTTCAGACGGAATGGTAGTTGAGACGAATTCACCGAGAGTAAGAAGGGCAAGAAAGACAATAGTAGAGCTGCTTGTGGAAAATCATCCGCAAGATTGTTTAATATGCGTAAGGAACAAGAACTGCGAATTACAGGATTTAGCAGCACAGTACGGATTGCGCGAACACCGTTATGCGGGAGAATCGAAGGAACATGCGATAGATATTTCGAGTCCATCGATGGAGCGCGACCCTGCAAAGTGCATACTCTGCGGCAGATGCGTAAGGGTATGCAACGAAATTCAACAGGTTGGAGCGATTGACTTTACCAAACGAGGTTTTCAGAGCATTGTAACGACTCCATATAACAAAGGACTGAATATAAGCGACTGCATACTTTGCGGTCAGTGCATACTCGTATGCCCGACAGCAGCACTAAGGGAAAAAAGCCACATGAAAGAAATTGTAAATGCACTCGGAAACAAAAAGAAATTTGCTGTTGTACAGATAGCGCCCGCAGTTCGTGCATCGCTGGGCGAAGAATACAATATGCCTCTCGGTACGGACGTTACGGGAAAGCTCGTGACTGGTCTTAAGCGCCTTGGATTCAAGAAAGTCTTTGATACAAACTTTGCGGCTGACCTTACTATAATGGAAGAAACAACGGAGTTAGTAAACAGGGTTAAGAATAATAAACCTCTGCCTATGTTTACGAGCTGCTGTCCGGGATGGGTTAAATACATTGAGCACAGAAAACCCGAACTACTTGACCACGTCTCAACGTGCAAATCACCTCATGAGATGGAAGGTGCAGTACTGAAGACATACTATGCAAAGAAGATGGGACTTGACCCTAAGGATATATATGTAGTTTCAATAATGCCCTGTACGGTAAAGAAGTTTGAATCGAGCAGGCCTGAACTTTCGGAAGAAAGAATGCCGGATGTTGATGCAGTATTAACCACAAGAGAGCTTGTTCGATATTTTAATACAGCGGGGATTGATTTTTGCGATTTACCCGAAACACAGTTTGACAATCCTCTTGGAGAGTCAACGGGAGCGGCAGTTATATTTGGAACAACAGGAGGTGTTATGGAAGCGGCTATAAGAACTGCTTACAACATGCTTACAGGCAATGAACTCGAAAAACTTGAGTTTGAACAGATACGCGGATTTGACGGAATTAAAGAGCTGACTATAAACATTAAAGGAATGGATTTAAACTTTGCCGTTGTTAACGGAATCGGCAATGTTGCAAAAGTACTGGAAGAAGTAGAGAACGGAACAAGTAAATATCACTTTGTTGAAGTGATGGCATGTCCCGGAGGCTGCATTAACGGCGGCGGACAGCCGATACATCAAAAACCCGAGAAAGTAATAAAACGCGTGAAAGCACTGTATGAAATTGACTCAAAAATGATGCACAGGAAATCGCATGAAAATGAATCTGTAAAGAATCTTTACAAGGAATTTTTTGGAGAGCCAAACAGCCATAAATCGCATGACATTTTACACACTAATTATAAAAGTAGAAAAAAATAGTGCATGGCATAGTTGAGACAATACCTGATCTTTGCAAAAGATGTTACTCCTGTATAAGAGAGTGCCCTGCTATTGCCATAAGGGTACAAAACGGACAGGCAGTAGTAATCACTGAGCGGTGTATTTCATGCGGACACTGCGTAACGGTATGTTCACAGAATGCCAAAGCAACGAAGAACGATGTTAACCGCGTCATCAATGAAATACTTCCTCAGGGCAGTGTGGTAGCGATTGTTGCCCCGTCATTCCCAGCATCATTTCCTGATACTTATGACAAGATACCTGCTGCATTGAAGAAGATTGGATTTGAGAAAGTATGCGAAGCAGCTTTTGGCGCTGATATGATAAGCCCTTTATATCTGGGCGAGATTGAAAAAGGGGGCAGCAAGACTGTAATAAGTTCAGCATGTCCGGCTGTTTACAACTTCATTGAAAAGTATTATTCGGAACTTATTCCAAATCTTGCTAACGTTGTTTCACCGATGATAGCAATGGGACGCTACATAAAGGAACATTTTGGCAAGGATAAGAAAATTGTATTTATTGGTCCGTGCATTGCAAAGAAAAGCGAGTATATAGATGAAGAGGTTGAAGGTATAATTGATGCAGTACTTACATTTGCAGAGCTAAAGGATATTTTTGAAAGAAATAACATTACATTTTCGACACTGGAAGGCATTGACTTTGACCCGCCGCAGGGGCTGACTGGAAAATCATTTCCTCTTGCGGGAGGGTTGATTAAGACAGCCGATATATCAGACGATATACTTGAGAAAGAAATAATAGTTGTAGAAGGACGGGAAAAAGTTGAGGAAATACTAAATGAAATTGTGCATGGGAATATAAATGCAAAGTTTATAGATATACTATTTTGTGAAGGATGCATTAAGGGACCTGCGATTGACAGCGAGCTGAACTATTATGCACGAAGAGAGAAGGTTGTTGATTACATAAACGACAGGATAAAAGCAGCGGACAAACAGGTATGGAAGAGCAATCTTTACAACAGCAGGAATGTTGATTTGAAACGCCGGTTCACAAACAGAAACATGCGGATGGATGACCCATCAGAGGAAGACATTAAGGCAATACTTGCAGAGACGAATAAATTTTCTAAGCAGGATGAGCTTAACTGCCGTTCATGCGGATATCCGACATGCAGAGATTACGCGGTAGCAATTGCAAAAGGACTTGCAGAGAATGACATGTGCCTGCCGTACCTGATAGAAAAACTCGAGAGAGCTTACAAAGAACTTTCGGAAACGCAGGACCAGCTGCAGTCGGCGGAAAAGCTTGCGTCAATAGGTCAGCTTGCTGCAGGAGTAGCGCATGAAATAAACAACCCGCTGGGTACGATACTGCTTTACACATCTCTGCTGAAGAAGGAAGTAGAGAAGAACACAGCGGATACGGACAAGCAGTCGCTCGAAGACCTTGACCTTATTGCGCAGGAAACGAACAGATGCAAGAACATAGTCTCAAACCTGCTGAATTTTGCAAGACAGGGTAAACTGCACGTAACAGAGTTTGACATATCAGACCTTATTAATTCTATTTTAAAGACGATAAGAATTAAACCTGAGTGCAAAGGAATATTATTTTCGACAGAATGCACGGCATACAATACGACGATTGAGGGAGATGCAGACCAGCTAAAACAGGTTTTTATAAACGTGATTAATAATGCATGCGAAGCACTGAATGAAACTGATACCAAAAAGATAAACATCAAGATAAGCAGCACGGAATCTGAATTCGCGATTGAAATAAGCGATACGGGTTCAGGAATACCAAAAGAAAACATGGGCAAACTTTTCACGCCTTTCTTTACTACTAAGAAAATGGGAAAAGGGACGGGACTTGGACTGGCGATTGTTTACGGAATAATTAAAATGCACAGAGGAGAGATAAGGGCTTTAAGCGAACCCGGACAGGGCTCGACATTTATTATCAAACTGCCCTTTAAAAACACAAACAATTAAATAAAAGATATACAAACAAAAGGAGAAATCATGGCTGAAGTTAAAAAGAAAATATTGCTGGTGGACGACGATCCGGACCTGATTGAACAGAACAGTACACTGCTTCTTTCAAAAGGATATGAAGTAGTAACGGCGGACAATGTACCCGATGCATGGGAAACGTTTAAACGCGAGAAGCCGGATGCGGCAGTCCTTGACCTAATCATGGAGGAGCATGATTCAGGTTTTATACTTTCACACAGGATAAAAAGGGATGAGTACGGAAAAACAATCCCTGTGTTTTTACTGACATCGGCAACGTACGTAACAGGAATGAAGTTTGGTATTACAACATCAGAAGAGCAGGAATGGATACATTGCGACGCATGGTTTAATAAACCGATAAACATAGACGAGCTTTCGAACAAGCTTGAAGAGTTTTTTGAGAAACAAAAGAAACAGTGACAACAAACATAGAAAACGTGGAAGAATACAGACCAAAGGTACTAATAGTAGACGACGAAAAGGGCCTTCGTATAGGAACTCAGAGACTTCTGCAAAGCGAGAATTATGATGTAGAGACGGCGGACTGCGGAATGACTGGGATAAAGATGGGTACGGAAAAGGAATACGACCTTGCAATACTCGACCTAAAGATGCCGGACATAGATGGTATATCGGTACTGAAAGAAATTAAGAAAGCGAGGCCGAACACGGTTTGCTTCATAGCGACTGCTTATGCGAGTTATGAGACAGCGATTGAAGCCACGAAGCTTGGCGCATTCACGTACATACCGAAACCCTTTTCACCTGACGAGCTTCTGCAGAATTTAAGAGCGGGACTTGAGAGAAGAATGCTGATACTCGAAGCAGAAAAACTCAAGAGAGAAAGAGAAGAAAGACTGCTTGAACTCGCGACTGAGAAATCGAGACTTAATACAATCGTAAGTTCACTTGCAGACGGTGTTTTTGTTGTTAACAAAGACGGTGAGCTTGTACTATTCAATCCTGCTTCAGTGAAATATCTTGAACTGAACGAAATCATACTCGGCGAAAAGATACTGAGCACACTGCCGCCGAAGATAGAAGAGAAGATTAAATCACTTCTTGATTCGGAAGTATTCGAAAACAAGACAAGAAGTGCAGAGGTAGAACTTAAACCCGACAGAGAACTTGTAGTCGAGATAAAATGCTCACCTGTTCCACATCCGGACGGTTCGCTTGCCGGTGTTGTCACAGTTATCAGGAATATAACCGAAATGAAGAAAGTTGAATACATCAAGTCACAGTTCGTTTCTATGGTTGCACATGAGCTTAAAACCCCGATGGCAGCTGTACTTGGGTTCCTGAACATTATACTTGACCCGACACTGAAAACGACTCCTGAACAGCAGAAGGATTACCTGGGACGCTCTAAGAACAGGCTGCAGGGCTTGCTCGAGATGGTGAATGATTTGCTTGATATTTCGAGGATGGAGATGAAGACGAAACAGCGTGAGCTTAAACTGCTTAACATAGCGGAACTTGTAAAAAGCACGACGGACTTTCTTGAGCTTGAAACGAAGAAACGCGGCATAACGGTTACATGCAAGTGCAAGGATAACCTGCCGGGAATACTTGCGGACAACAATGAAATTACGAGGCTGTTTACGAACATTATAGGCAACTCAGTAAAGTATAACAAAGAAAACGGTTCGATAGATATAGATGTTTCAGCATCGGGTAATTTTATAGTTACGCGGATTTCAGATACAGGTATAGGAATGAAGCCTGAAGAAAAGGCAAAACTCTTCTCGGAATTTTACAGGATAAAGAATGAGCATACCCGCAGTATAAGCGGTACGGGGCTTGGACTTTCGATTGTTAAGAGAATTGCGGAATCTTATTCAGGCAAAGTGGAAGTGGAATCGGAATACGGCAAGGGTTCGACGTTTACGGTTTATTTGCCTTATACAAAATAGGTATCAGATTACTTTTCATTATTAAGAGATAAGAAATGAAAAGAAAATAATTTCACCACAGAGCGCTCAGAGTTCACAGAGAAATAAATATTTTATTGATAAGAACAAAACCTTATAAAAGATATTTCACAGAGTGCACGGAAAAAAAATACACAGAACTCACAGAGATAAATTAATATAATTGCTAAGAACAAAAGATTTTACCGTCCGCCGCGGCGGATCCGCCCAACGAGACGGCGGATCTGCGACTCGAATGCAAAGAGATCAAAGAATAATTTTCGGCTGGTTACAAGAAAGATTTTAAGTTTTATTAGTATCGAGGAATAATCATTACTACCAAATCACCAAAATACAAAAGACTAATTTATTGTAAAGTAAATTATATAATAAAGCCCGCAGATAAATCGGGCTTTTTGTTTTTACTGAATAAAAAATAACTATTTATAGAATTACTTTAATAAAATCATCTGTTTTGTCTGTTTGAAATTGCCCGACTGCATTCTGTAGAAATAGACTCCGCTTGGGTAATTGGATGCGTTCCAGTCAACGGAGTATGTGCCGGGTGATAGCTTTTCGTTTACGAGTGTTGCCGCTTCCCTCCCGAGAGCGTCGAAAATATTCAAGATAATAAATTCTTGTTTTGGTATATCAAATCTGATTTTTGTAGTCGGGTTAAACGGATTTGGATAGTTTTGGGAAAGTTTATACGAAGGTGGAACTTCTGCTGAAACGTTTTGTATCCCGACAATTTCAGATAGATTTCTTTTCCATATGGAATAACTGTAAGTTCCGGCAAAAATATAATTATTTGCAATAAGTAATGCCATAACAGTTGGTGTTACATTAAAACCGTAATTTATTTGATTCCAGTTTGTTCCGTTATTTGTAGAAAGATAAACACCGCTATCTGCTCCTGCAAAAATATTATTCCCAGATACTGCAAGAGAGTAAACATCTTGATTATTCAACGATGTTTGAGACCATGTTGTGCCGTTATTTGTGGAGAGATAAACTCCTTTACTAATAATTCCCGTTCCTGCAAAAATATTATTCCCAGATACTGCAAGAGAGTAAACATCTTTATTATTTAACGATGTTTGAGTCCAAGTTGTGCCGTTATTTGTGGAGAGATAAACACCATTATTAATTGTTCCTGCGAATATGTTATTTCCGCTTACGGCAAGAGAGACAACTGATTTATTACCTATCGCGGTTTGAGTCCAGTTTATGCCGTTGTTTGTGGAACGATAGACTCCAAAATTATTTGTACCTGCAAAAATATTATTTCCGCTGATAGCAAGGGAATAAACAGTCCGATTTTTTAACGATGTCTGTCTCCATGTTGTACCGTTATTTGTGGAGAGATAGACAGCACTGTCAACAGTTCCGGCAAATACATTATTTCCGCTGATAGCAAGGGAACGAACAAATTGATTATTTAATGCAGTCTGTGTCCAGTTTATGCCGTTGTTTGTGGAGAGATAGACACCATCGTAGTCTGTACCAGCAAATAAATTATTTCCGGATATTGCAAAAGAATAAACAAATTGATTATTCAAAGCCGTTCGAGTCCATGTTGTACCGTTATTTGTAGATAGATAAATTCCATAATAATATGTTCCTGCAAAAATATTATTTCCGGAAACTGCAAGACCCATGACCATGGGATTATTTAACGGTGTCAGTGTCCAAGTTGTGCCATTATTTGTAGAGAGATAAACTCCTTTATTAATAAATCCCGTCCCTGCAAAAATATTATTCCCAGATACTGCAAGAGAGTAAACATACTGATTATTCAATGATGACTGAGACCAGGTTGTGCCGTTATTTGTGGAGCGATAGACACCATAACCACCTGTCCCTGCAAAAATATTATTCCCGCTGACGGCTAGAGAGTAAACAGATTCATTATTCAACGCAGTCTGTATCCATGTTGTGCCGTTGTTTGTAGAAAGATAAACACCATGGTCACCTGTCCCTGCAAATACATTATTTCCAGAAACTGCAAGAGACCAAACAGATCGATTATTCAACGCGGTTTGAGTCCATGTTGTGCCGTTATTTGTGGATAGATAAACACCAAAAGTACCTGTCCCTGCAAAAATATTATTTCCAGAAACTGCTAGAGACCAAACAGATTGATTATTCCACCCGGTTGTATGAGTCCATGTTATGCCGTTATTTGTGGACAGATAAACACCATTGTATATTCCTGCAAAAATGTTATTTCCGCTGACGGCAAGAGAGTAAACAGATTCATTATTCAACGCAGTCTGAATCCAGGTTGTGCCATTATTTGAGGAGAGATATACTCCATTTCTACCTGTCCCTGCAAAAACAATATTTCCGGAAACCGCAAAAGAGTAAACATCTCCACCGTAAATTCCATCGCTCTGCACCCATTGGCATCTGCAATTATCAATGTATAATGTGCAGTGTATAAATAAAGCAAATATAAAAGTATAAAAGAATTTTTCCATAATTTTATATTTATTTAATTAATATCATTCGTTTTGTTTCTTTAAAGTCACGGGATTCAAAGCGGTAGAAGTACATACCACTTGGGAATGAGGCGGCGTTCCAGTCGACAGAATAATATCCGGCATCGAGTTTTTCATTTACAAGGGTTGCAATTTCTTTTCCGAGAATATCGTAAATAATTATTCTGACATCAACTGATTTAGGAACATCAAATTTTATGTTTGTTGACGGATTGAAAGGATTGGGAAAGTTTTGTTTTAATGAATAACTCTCGGGAATAATTTGAGATTCTAAGTTAACATTTGTTAATGTTGATTGAATACTTTTATCTACATATTCCATCAAACCACATTCATGAGAAGCATATAAGAATTGATCAGAAGACATAAGTAAATCAGTGGTACAATTATGCGATAAGCCGGAATTTATTTGTACCCAGTTTAATCCATAATTAGTCGTTCTATAAACTCCTTGCAGTCTTGCCCCAAAAAATACATGCCCAAGAGAATTAGTAACCATTGGCAGTTTATAATTTACAAAAGGTATTTCTAAATTATAAACTACAGAAAATGGAGCACCATTTATTGAGGCAGATATTTTAGCTGTACTAGTTCCCCATGCCACAAAAATATTATTTGAATCTGCAACTGTTATTCCTATAACTCTATTTGTAAAATCTGCTACCGGAATCCAACTCACACCTAAGTCATCAGATTTAAGAAGAATCCCATTGGATAAATTGGGATTGTATCCACCGGCATAATATTTTCCATTCTTCGTGAACATACAATATATTTCATACCCAGATTCGACACGAGTCCAACTTGTTCCTTCATCATTTAATGATTTCCAAATACCTCTATAAGTTGGGTCGCCTGCCAATCCGGCAAATAAATAATTCTTTGCTAATACAGTTCTTACATCTTTACCGTCAAACATACTGACGGATCCCCAAACAAAGCCACTTGGTGTATTGTAATATCTATAAAGCCCTCCACTACTACCAGATGTATTAACAGCTGCTAATAACCAATTGGGTGTCCAAGGATAAATTGACATATTTAAAACAGTACCCGGGGGCGAATTTAGGTTTTCCCAACTATTGCCGCCATCTAAAGAGCGAAAAATACAGCCGCAATTTCCGTGACCACCTATAACAATTCTACCAGTTGATATATAGTCTGTTGCAAAAGAGTTTCCATATATTCCTGAGAAATTTGGAAATGAAGCTGTCGCCTGCCAATAATTCTGAGCATTGGTCATAGATACAGCTAAAATAAAAGAAACCAATACGAATAATATAATTTTCATAATAATATAATTTTATGATTAATTAAAATAACTGAGCATATTTATTTTATTAAAAGCATTTTTTTAGTTTCAACGTAATCATTCGTTATCATCTGATAGAAGTATAATCCTGATGCATATTGGGACGCATCCCAGTTCACGATAAATATTCCCGCTTCCAGTTTTTCATCTGCAAGGGTTTCGATTTCTTTTCCAAGCAAATCAAAGATTTTTATTTTTACATTTGATGTTTTCGGTAAATCAAATTTTATGTTTGTTGTTGGATTAAACGGGTTCGGATAGTTATTGTGCAAGCAAAAATCTAAAGGAACAGTACCTGCTTCTTTAATAATATCATTTATAATGCAACTACAATTTGCTGTGTTATTTGCGTAACATCCTTTTAATTTTATTTCAATCTGCCCAACATATGTACTGCAATTCTGCTGGTAATATTTCACGTACATTTTATTTCTCTTCCAGCCATAAGGTAATTGTGCCAAATAAGGATAATCATTAAATCTTAGAACGTCTGTATATGTCATATTAGGATTTAGCTGTACATAATGCGTAGCATTTCCAATTGAAAAACCGGAATCACCTGGTCCCAGCGACCATTCAAAAAGATTTATACAAACTACATAATTATGCTTATTCCAAAAAGTATATGTTCCCGCACCGCTTAAAGTAGGTGTCGCACAAGAACACCTGACGGTATCTTGAGTTACCACAACCTGAGAAAGGATATTCGAATTGCAAATAGTTATTATTGCGATTAAAATGTAAATTAGTTTTTTCATAATTCTATTTATTAATGTTTTATAATTCCACTGTTACTTTGTATTCGCCGTTTATTGTTTGAGATTCGTTTTGCACGTTGAGGAAGTGCTCTGCTGAAGGGTTTCCGAGCTCGGAGGCGAGTACTGTTTTCTTATCTCCCGCCGAAAGCTGTACAAAGATATCGCCGACTGCTTCTCCGCTGACGCTGAGTCCGAATTTCAGGTCTGTTGTGCCTGTGTTTTGAAGTACGATTGAGTCTTCCGCTTCGTAGTGTCTTTCGTCAATATTTTTTACTGAATTTGCACCGACTTCACCGCTGAATGTTTTGTGTTTTTTCGGGCGGATGAATGACTGGTCGAAGTATGTGTTCATTGCTTCTGTGTTGCCGACGTTGTTCGAAGCGATGATTAAAAGGTTTTTTGTTAGCTGGGCTTCGATTGTATTTCGGTTTATGATTGTTACATCTTTTTTGCCTTTAACTTCACCAATTAGCGAGAGTTGAGTATTTCGGTTGAACAGGAAATTATCTTTTATTGACGTGAATAGATTGTTAAATTCCTCTCCGATAACCGGTTTGTATTTTTCGCCTGCGGCGATAATGCGAGTCATTAGTGTTTCGACGTTTGCGAGTGTGGAATTTGTGTATTCAGTTATTCCGAGCGGATAAAATTCCTGATACTGAGGGCTTGTCTTTCCGAATTTTGCTCGTATGAGTCCTTCCTGACGGCTCGCTTCATCTTTAAATTGAATGAATATGTTATTCATAGCAATCGTAGAGCCTTCTTTAACGGCGTTTATTGTATCTTCATCCGTAATCGCACCAAAATATGCGTTATAAGCGGCAGTCAGTGCGGCAATTAGTGCGTTATAGATTCCACCGGGATTATTCACAATAAGCAGCGCAAGATGAATTTCAGCGAATTTTTTGAGGTTTTCATCGCTGATTCTCGGTGTATCGAAAATGTTGATAAAATAACTTATTAAATTTCTCATTTTTTACCTCTTATTTTTGTTGTTTTCTTAAATTATTATAGTATTTGTACTTCGTTCACTTTTGAGACATAGTTTAAAGACTTTTCTGCTCATTGTAATTTTTTACAATGCCACCTTGAAACTTCAGAGCCCTATTGTAACTTTTTACAATGCCACTCTGAAACTTCAGAGACCTATTGTGACTTTTTACAATGCCACTCTGAAACTTCAGAGACCTATTGTAACTTTTTACAATGCCACTCTAAAACTTCAGAGCCCTATTGTAACTTTTTACAATGCCACTCCAAAACTTCAGAGCCCTATTGTAACTTTTTACAATGCCACTCCAGAACTTTTTTGCCCTATTTCCCAACTAGGTAATGGAATTTTGCATCTTCCGAGTCACACTTTCCATTTTTGAAATCGCCCACAAAAGCCCGCCTGGATATTAGGCGGACTTTATGTGGGAGGGTTATGATTTCATTATGCCATGGCTTTGTCTTACATTTTTTTCAAAGAACTATGTCCC
>JBHELA010000238.1:0-6641 GCA_041859005.1 Ignavibacteria bacterium | reverse complement strand
TTTATATATTTCATTACAGTGTCGCAGGCGTAAATACCCGCAACTTCATCGCCGTGTATTCCCGCATCTATAAGTATTTTGGGGTATTCTTTTTCTGTCCTGAATATATAATATGGAGTCTGGTATTCTTTTTCCTCTCCTATGAAAGAATCAATAATGAAGTGTCCTCGTTTCGAGTCAATAGCAGATTGCGCTTGTAATGCAATCGTATTTAATATGATTAATAAAACAAGAAGTAATATTCTTTTCATGCATTTTATAACATGATTGTATAACAAAAAGTTTAATTTTATCTTCTAATTCTGATTGCTCCCGAATATACGCAGGGAAACAATGCTGCCATTTTTAGGACATAACTTACGTTAGACATATTATCTGTTACTGTCCAGTCCCGCCATGCACTACTTCCGCTGAATTTAGTGCTTATTCTCATATTACCGTCTGGTCCCGAAATGTTCCAGTCGGTCCAGCTGTCCTCACCCGAAAATACAGTTGTTACCCTCAAGGTTGTTTTCCCGTCCGTTACATCCCAGGTTTTCCAGGCATCATCCCCGCTGAATACCGTTCTGATAGTACCGTTTATTCCGCTGAAGTAAAAGCTCCAGTATTTCCATGCTTCGTCTCCGCTGAAAACAGTTTCCACAGTCCCGCTGATATTCGGTAAATGAATATTCCATTTCTTCCATCCGTCGTCGCCTGAAAAAGTTGTTCTCATCGAACCGCTGCCTTCTGAAGTTTGCACGTCCCATTCTCGCCATGATTCATTACCCGAGTATTTTGCTGATATTGATTTATATTCAATTCCCTGCGCGGCTGATATTTGAGAAAATATGCTGAATATAATAAGTAATAATAATTTATTCATTGTGGTAATTATATATGAATTAAACTGTTTATCTGATTCTAATGTTCCATAAATATTATTCCGTATTACATTGAAAGAAAAAATCTTAAACCTTAATTTAATCGGATATTTGATAAATGACTGAGAAATTAACAATAGTAATACCATTTTATAATGAAGAGACAGCTTTGAAGGCTTTAATTCCTTCTTTGCAGAAATTTTCAGCGGATAATAAATGTAAAGTTATAATGGTTAATGATGGATCTGATGACAATTCAGATTCTATCATAAAATCATTTAGTTTTACAGATGATTTCACATTTATCAGACACAAAATGAACCGCGGATACGGTGCTGCACTGAAATCGGGAATTGAGAAAAGCGAGACTGAATATGTTATTACTTTTGATGCCGATGGTCAGCATTCACTTGACGATGTAATTGTTCTTTATAATAAAATTATTTCTGAAGATGCCGATTTGGTAATAGGTTCGCGTATAAACAATGAAAATACAGAAAAGACAAAAAGGTTAGGAAAGTTTATCATAAGAAATCTCTCGAAAATATTGATTCAAAACAAGATTACCGACCTTAATGCAGGCATGAAGATTATGAGGTCTAATCTTGCAAAGAAGTACATTCGTATCTGTCCTGATACTTTTTCTTTCAGTGATGTGATAACTTTGATATTTATTTCCGAAAAGAATGAAGTTATTGAAGAACCTGTTAAAGTACTCCCGAGAGTAAACGGTAAGAGCAAAATCACATTAAACTCTGCTTTTGATACTGTCATGGAAATCATAAATATTACCGTTCTTTTTAATCCGCTGCGCGTGTTCTTGCCTTTATCTTTGTTATTCCTGGTTCTCGGCGTTATCTGGTCTTTTAAAATAGTTCTCGACGGGAAAGGTGTAAGCGTGGGAGGAAGTCTGTTAATTGTTCTCGGAATCCTTAGTCTCTTAATGGGGCTGATTGCGGAACAATTATCATTCATTAAGAAAAGATTGATGTAGAATGAGAAAACTTTCCTTGCGGAACTGGCTCTTAATAATTTTCTTTTTAGCATTTGCTTTTCGTATGGTATACATGTTTGTTCCGCATTTCAATTACTTTAATGACAAGCTTCCGGTTAAATTCCTTGCAGAAGAGCAGATATCAGATGATAGAACTTATACTCAGCTTGCGTACGGTGTGCTTAAGCATGGTTTCCCTTCTAAGAAAGATACTTTCAGTATGTATGCAGGTTTTTTGTATCCTTATATAGTTGCTGTAAACCTCTCATTTTCGAACAACTATATTTACATTTTCATTTTCCAGATTATTCTTGATTCATTAACTGCAGTGTTTATCGCTCTCATAGCTTACAGGTTATACGGCAACCTAAATATTGCCGTTCTTGCAGGATTGCTTTATGCGTTTTACTATCCCAACTTCATCTTTCCTGCACGTGTTTTAACGGAAAGTTCTTTCACTTTTCTGGTTGTACTCTCTTTCTTTTTCCTCCAGAAAGGAATAAGTGAAAAGAAGGTTACACAGATTTTCATTTTCGGTGCTTTGCTTTCTGTTGCCGCACTCATGAAATCAATGCTTTTCTATGTGTTCTTCTTCATATATTTTTATCTCGTATTCAGGGCATTCGTAAAAAAAGATGTAAGCAAATACGTAACAGCTCTTATTCTTCTGTTTTTTATAATTCAGTCACCTTATTATATCGTTTCATTCATTAATACTAACAAACTAATTGTCGGTTCGTCCAATGGCTGGTATATGATTCTTACAGGTACGTATCTTCCCTTAAAAGGTGATGAACCTAAAGACCCTGAATATGACATATTCACTGATCACCCTGTCGGGAAAGTTTATAAACTGGAAGCTGAACAAGGTTGGAATGAATTTCAAATGGATTCTGCTTTTACTGCTCTCGGGAAAAAACAGCTCGTCGATAATTTTAGTAACTATCCGCTTGAATCGATTGAGGTTATGTTTATACAACTTTCGCGGTTCTGGTTTCATATGCCTTATTATATACGACCGGTACCGGGAAAAGGTACTATTGTCGCGGCTATATATAAACTTATTCTGACGCTGTTTATGTTTTTTGGATTTTATAGGTTTGCACTGAAAAGAAACGATAATTTTGCACAGATAACTTTATTTTTCCTCATTACTTATTCATCTCTTCACATGCTTGTTTTTTCATCGTTGCGGTATTCTGCACCGCTCGTACCTTTTATGATTCTTTTTGCGTCCGCAGGAATTTATTATTCAGGTGTTCTGAGAAGTATCGGATTTTTCGATAAAACAAAAGATTAACAAAGCTATTGTTTTAATATTCTAAATATTATATTTTATTGTTTAATTAAACTGTATTAAATATGGGAATAGCAGGATTAATTATCGGTATTATTTCAATCATTGGTTTCTTCATTGGACTTATACCTTTTCTCGGCTGGTTTAACTGGTTTAATATTCCTTTGGCTTTACTGGGTCTTGTTATCAGTATTATTGGGGCAGCTACAAGCAATAATTCAAAAGGACCGGCGATAACAGGTATGATACTTTGCGGTATTGCTCTATTTGTAGGTGCTTTCAGGCTCATGCTTGGTGGTGGTTTAATTTAGAATTATATTTATTAATTCTTTGCAGCCATTTGTTATACGGTTTTTTATTTAACTTAATTAAAGTATGGCCAAAAAATCAAATTTTAGATTATTCGTTAGTCTCCTTTTTGTCTTAGGTCTTATGGCACTGGGGTATTGGATTATTAACAACAACCTGCTGGAATTCTTATCTGGGGATTCAGCTGACGAAATTGAACTCGGCAAAGGTTATCAGTATAGGTTTGCTTATTCTGGTACGGGAGATATGACAAACATAATTAGCCTTAACAAAGGCAGTTCAATGTTCGAGTTCTATCATGAAGGACGCAGTGATTTTTATGTTGATGTGAAATACTCTGACGGGAGGCTCCTAAAAGTACTCGCACAGACAAAAGGCGATTATCAAGGGAAAATGGAAGTAGAAGTTCCCGAAACTGATGCTTATACTATCAACATCAAAACCACAGGTAAATGGGGACTTGATTTTAAGTAATACCTATCTATAAGTATAATTCAGGTAATCAATCTTTTTATCAAGTTCTTCTTTATATTGCGGGTTCAACTGTGTTGCCTTTATGAAATCTTCTATTGCCTCGTCATATTTCTCAACTCTTTCAAAAGCAGCACCTCTGTTGTAGTATGCTTTTGCGAGTTTCGGATCTTTTACTATTACAGTATCGTATTCCTTAATAGACTGCCAGGTTTCGTTCAAAACATCGTAAACAACACCCTTGTTAAAATTAGCTATTGTATCGTCAGGTTTCAGAAACAAAACCATTTGGTAATCCCATAACGCTTTGTTGTATTGCTTCAACCTCTCATGTGCTGTTCCTCTGTTCTGGTAAGCAGAGTGGTTGTAAGGATTAAGTTGGATATACCTGTCATAATCTTTAATGGCTTCTCTATATTTGTGTATATTCTGCAGATGGTTTGCTCTGTCAAGGTACGGTCCCGGATTCATACTATCAGCAGCTATAAGCAGGTTTAAATCTTCAAAGGCTTTCAGGTTTTGCACTTTGTATGCACTGTCCCTGGGAATCGAATATCCCATATGGAAACTTTCAATCGTGTCTCTGTAATCAAAATATCCTTTGCCGTAAATGTCCGTGCTGTCCTTTATCGGTTTTCTTACGTCTAGTTCCTTTCTGTCCTGAACTAAATTGTCGGTTTGCTTTTTCTTGCTGCAAGAGTAAATTGTCAGCATGATTGCAGTTATTACTATTCCTAGTAATAAAGCCTTTGATATATTTGGCATTTTTTCCCCTTTTAGTCTGTAGTTTCTTCCCATTTTGAATTCTACAGGTAATTTTCCTTTAAAAAATTAATATGATATATTTCGTGTCCGGTCAGCAAGTAAATAATTGCTCTGACTGTTATTTCATTGTCGTTGGCTACTCCCTTTTCCATCATTGTCAGTTTATCAAAACTTCTGAAAAGTTTTATGTTTGCTGCTCTTAGCAAAAGCCTTTCATCAACAAGGTCTTTTAATGTTCTGGTGAAAAAGTTAGCGTTTTTTACGTAATCATCCTGTTCAAAACCTGGTAATGGTTGGGTATCGCCTCTGGCTATTCTTAGAGCTCTTGAGCTGAATATTCTCTCAGTATCGGAAAGATGTCCCACAATATCTTTTATAATCCATTTGCCGAATGCGTATGTATGGTCGCCGAGTTCTTCGGGAATATTCGATAAAAATTCATGCGTTATCGCTGATTGCTTTTCAAAAGTCTCAAGTATATGCCCTTCTGGGACAAGGTCAACATAATGTGTATAATGTCCCGGATATTCTTCTGGTAAAGGTTTTTGATTAAATACTATATCCATTCAGTAATATAATCACTTTATTTATTAAATAAAATATATCAATAAAATCCATGTATTGAAGTCATTTTTATGTATAGCTTATTTAAAAAGTTGTATATTGCCTCCCGTATGTATAAATAACAAATTATCCTCGGAATTAATTTTCCCTTTTGTAATATAATCTATCATTCCTGCTGCAGCTTTGCCCGAATACACTCCGTCAAGTAGTATGCCTTCTTCCCGTGCGAATAATGATATCGCTTCATTAGCTTCTGGGGTCTCTGCTCCGTATGATTCTCCTATGTATCCTTCATCTACAACGATATCTTCTTTTTTAAATCCCGTTTCAATCTTCTTTGCAGTCTCTGTGCATAAAGCTTCAACCTCATTAGTTATTTGTCCTGCATTTTTAGTAATAGCAATTCCGTTTATTAAGACATTATACCCTGTTGCGCTTTTGCCTACAACAAGGCCCGTTTGTGTACCCCCTGAACCAGTTGCATGAAATATGTTTTTAAAATATACATCTTCTTTAATTGAATACTCGATTATTTCTATCATGCAGTCAATATAGCCAAGTGCTCCTGTACTTGTCGAACCCCCGATGGGCATTTGATATACCTTTTTACCATAAGATTCCAGAGTTTTCTTCAATATCTTAGCTTCATTTTCCCAGTCATCCCAATTAAAAGAATCTACATCAAGTATTTTAGCTCTGAATAGATTATCAAGCAGTAAATTCCCTGTTGCCTTTTCCGGTTTAATTCCGCCTAACACAAGCCATACCTCAAGACCTGTTGCAGTACCGTATGCCGAGGTAATTCTGCAGAAGTTAGACTGATATGCACCGACTGCAATTATTGTATCGGCTCCGCTCTGAATGGCTTCATAAATTAGATAATCAAGTTTTCTTGTCTTGTTTCCTCCGAACGCAAATCCTGTCAGGTCATCTCTTTTGCAGTATATATTTGTTTTAAATCTTTTTGAAAGATTTTCAAGTTTATGCAGCGGAGTAGGTAGTATGGAGTAATGCAGCTTATTAAAAGTTTTCATGTCAGGTCTGTGGTATTATTATTGATGAATCTCCGTAACTTAAAAATCTGAAATCATTTTTTAAAGCGTATTCATAAATCCTTTTCCAGTCGGGACCCATAAATGCCGAAACAAGTAAAAGTAAAGTCGATGACGGTAAATGAAAATTAGTTACAAGTAAATCGACTAGTTTGAATTTATATCCGGGTATTATCATAAGACTTGTACTTCCTTCTAATATATCTGTTCCACTTTTTTCAAGCAGGGTTATAAGATTTTTAATCGCCCGCTCCGGGGACGGTAATTCCTCATTCATATAATCATAAACTTCCCATTGGTTTAAAGCAAAATCATGCTTCTCATTC
>JBHELA010000021.1:0-3403 GCA_041859005.1 Ignavibacteria bacterium | reverse complement strand
AGGTTTTCCGCATCATGCTCTCGATAATTATCTTCCTAAACTTGTTAAAGCCGGCTACCGCGTAGCGGTTTGCGAACAGCTAGAAGATCCTAAGTTTGCAAAGGGCATCGTTAAACGCGATGTGGTTGAAGTCGTTACACCGGGTGCCAACTTTTCTGATAAACTTTTAAACCATAAGTCAAACAATTTTCTTGCCGCAATATATCTCAAAGATAAAATTTGCGGTCTCTCTTTCTGCGATGTTTCTACAGGGGAGTACGCCGCAACTGAATTACTCGATAAAAACCTTCTCGAACAGATTGAAACTATTAATCCTGCGGAAATCCTTATTCCTAAAAAGAACAGGGAAACCATTTTAAAGCTACTTAACATTAACAGCGGCCCTCTTTATGACGGTGAAGCTCCTAAATACACTATCACAAAAGTTGATGACTGGGTGTTTAACCTCGACTATGCAAACGAATTGCTTACAAACCAGTTCGGCACTCAATCGCTGAAGGGTTTCGGCATAGACGATATGAAAGAAGGTATCATTGCTGCGGGTTGCGTTATGAATTATCTTAATGAAACTCAGAAAAGCAAGCTCGAGCATATTAAAAAGATTTATAAGTATAACTATACCGATTATATTATTCTTGACCCTTCCACAAAGCGCAACCTTGAAATCACTACTTCTATAAGTGAAGGCGGCAGGGAAGGTACTCTTATTTCTATTCTCGACAGGACGCAAACCCCCATGGGCGGACGTCTTTTGAAGAAATGGGTTTCGCGTCCGCTTAAGCGAAAAGAACAAATTGAAAAACGACTCAATGCTGTAAAGGATTTCTATGATAATAAAGGATCAAGAAAATCTGTTATTGAAAGCCTGAAATCTATCGCAGATCTTGAACGACTTCTCTCTAAAATAGCTACAGGCAAGGCTGTCCCAAGGGATATAGTCCAGCTCAAAATATCTCTAAAGAATGTTATTGCGATTAAAAAACTTCTTGAAGGGTTTAAGTCTGATTCTATCGCAGCGTTAAAAAACGCCCTTATTGAATGCGATGAACTCATAAACGAAATTGAAACTGTTGTAAACGAAAACTTTCTTTCCGGCAGCGATAATTACGGTGTGATAAATAAAGGTTACAACAAGGAGCTCGATGAAATTAAGGAGATTCATATAAACGGAAAAACATGGATTGAAAATTTTCAGAGTAAAGAGCGCAAAAGCACTGGTATCAGCTCCCTGAAAGTTGATTACAACAAAGTGTTCGGATATTATATCGATGTCACAAAAGCTAACCTCGATAAAGTGCCTCCTTCGTACATTCGTAAGCAGACACTTGTTAATAATGAAAGGTTTATAACCGAAGAGCTTAAAGTTTACGAAGACAAAATTTTCAACGCTGAAGATAAAATAGTTACTATTGAAAATAAAATTTTTCTTCAGCTCCGTGAGTTTATTCTTAGATTTACTGACAGTGTTCAGAAGAATGCTTTATTAATTGCAACAGTTGATACTCTTATCAGTTTTGCAGAAGTATCAGAAATGTATAATTATGTCATGCCTGAAATTTTCAATAATGAAGAACTTGAAATAATTGAAGGCAGACACCCTGTTATCGAACAGCTCCTTTCAGCAGGGGAGAAGTATATACCGAACGACACAAAAGTCGATACCTCAAACAACCAGATTCTGATTCTCACTGGTCCCAACATGAGCGGTAAGTCAAGCTACCTGCGCCAGACAGGTCTCATAGTTTTACTCGGACAGATTGGATGTTTTGTTCCTGCTAAGTCAGCAAAGATTGGAATCGTAGATAAAATCTTTACACGCGTCGGTGCATCTGATAACATAGCTAAAGGCGAAAGCACTTTCCTCGTTGAAATGCATGAAGCCGCTAATATCCTTAATAATGCAACAGGAAAAAGTTTACTTCTCCTCGATGAAATAGGACGCGGTACAAGCACTTACGATGGTATCTCAATCGCATGGGCTATAACTGAATATCTTCATGAAAACCCGAATATCCGTGCAAAAACTCTCTTCGCAACCCATTACCATGAATTGAATTCACTCGCTGAAAACTACGACCGCATTAAGAACTACCGTGTCGAAGTCCGCGAGTACGGCGACAAGGTTATTTTCCTCAGAAAGATTACCGAGGGCACCGCAGACCACAGCTACGGTATTCAGGTCGCTCAGATGGCAGGACTTCCCGAATCCGTTACTAAACGTGCAAAGGAAATCCTGAAATCATTCGAAGATAAAAAGCACCGTAAAACACATAAGGACGATATACAAATAATTCTTTTTGAAGTCACAAAAGATACCGTTCTGAAAAACAAACTCAGAGATATAGATATCAACACAATTTCCCCCCTTGAAGCTCTTAATTTATTAAAGGAACTCAAGGACGAACTTTAATTTATTGAAATTAATTTTAAAAACATGAATAACCTGATACTCTCGGAAGTAAAAGAAGATATAGGAATTATAACTTTTAATAATCCCTCCAAAAAGAATGCAATGAACTCGAAGCTCTTGCTTTCTATCGTTTCTGATCTGCACCATTTTGAAAAACAAAGCGTTCGCGCCGTTATCATTCGTGCCGAGAAAAACGCAAAAGTATGGTCAGCTGGACATGATATAGATGAGCTTCCGCTCAATGGAATCGATCCTCTCGGTCAGGAAAAGCCGCTTGAACAGGCACTGAATGCTATACAGCTTTTTCCCGCTCCCGTAATAGCAATGGTCGAAGGAAGCGTCTGGGGCGGAGCTTGCGACCTCGCAATTACTTGCGATATGGTAGTAGGCACTCCCGATTGTACATTTGCTATCACACCCGCAAAGATTGGTGTACCCTACAACGCAAGCGGTATTCTTCATTTTATAAACCGTCTTGGACTCAGCCATGCAAAGGAAATGTTTTTTACAGGCTCTCCTATTGATTCCGAAACAGCCCTGCACTTTGGTATAGTAAATCATATTGTCGAAAATGATAAGATTGAAGAATTCACATTCAATCTTGCAAAGAAAATATCATACAATTCTCCTCTTTCCATCAGTGTAATCAAAGAGCAGTTTAGGATTCTAACTAACGCTCATCCTATAACTCCAAACGCATTCGAACATATTGAATCTCTTAGAAGAAAAGTATATTGCAGCGAAGATTATCTCGAAGGCATTAAATCCTTTAAGGAAAAGCGCCGCCCTTCCTTCAAAGGAAAATAAACTGGAAGTAAATTATATTTTATATTGATATTAAATCCATATTTATCATAATAAACCCGTTCTTTCTTAGTTCTTCTCTAAGACCTAAACGGTAAAATTTCTTGCTTTTTGCAATAGAACAATTTTTTCTGTGCGCTCTGTGGGCTCTGTTGTTAAAGTTCTTCTTTAACCAATAAATAAAATCTC
>JBHELA010000479.1:0-6291 GCA_041859005.1 Ignavibacteria bacterium | reverse complement strand
TTCCACATTATACCTATCTATGAATTATCGGGTGTATTAAAAGCTTCGTGGATTAAACCGCTGACCTTATCAAAGATTGTTTTTAATGCTTTCAGGGCACTGATAAAACAGAATCCGCAATTTGTTGAGGAATCCATTCCTGTGGATGTTATTAAGCAATACGATTTCATAGCAAGAAAGAATGCTATTTTAAGAATTAACTTTCCCAACCAATTTGAAGATATTGAAACAGCAAGACGGAGGCTCTCATTCGAGGAGTTATTCTATGTTCAGCTTCTGATGGCGCTAAAGAAAAAGAGCCTGCAGAATGAGATTAAGGGAATTACGTTTGCTACTGACATTAGGCTTCTTACTGAAAATTTCACCAAAGCGCTGAAGTTTGAGCTTACAAATGCACAGAAGAGGGTGATAAATGAAATTTACTCGGATATGAAGTCGAAGAATATCATGAACAGGCTTCTTCAGGGCGATGTAGGAAGCGGTAAAACCATTGTTTCAATATTCGGCATGCTTATAGCCGTTGAAAGCGGATACCAGTCAGCTCTTATGTGCCCTACTGAAATTCTTGCCGAGCAGCACTATTATACTATTTCAAATTTTATTGCTGAATTTAATAAAGCAGCGGGTACGGAATACAAAGTATCGTTATTAGTCGGTGGTCAAAAGAAAAGATTAAGAGAAGAGATATTGCAGGATATTCGTCTTGGTAAATCAAACATAATAATCGGGACTCATGCACTAATACAGGATGCCGTTGAGTTTAAAAACCTTGGCTTTGTTATTATTGACGAACAGCACAAGTTCGGCGTTATGCAAAGAGCAAAACTTAAAGATAAGGGCTTGAATCCGGACGTACTCGTTATGACGGCAACCCCGATTCCGAGAACCTTATCACTGACTTATTACGGCGACCTTGACGTATCAATAATCGATGAACTTCCCAAAAACAGAATTCCTATAAAAACATATCTAAGAAAAGAAGAAAACAAGTTTAAAATTTGGGATTTTGTAAAAGAAAAGATAAACGAAGGAAGACAGGCTTTTATTATTTATCCGATAATCGATGAGTCAGAAAAACTTGACCTTAAATCCGCTGAAGAACATTACAAAATCCTTAAAAACGATGTGTTCAAGGAATACAGTGTCGGTATGGTGCACGGCAGAAAGTTCTGGTATGAGATTGAAGAGACAATGAACGACTTTAAAGCCCAAAAGATAAAGGTCCTTGTCGCTACTACAGTCATAGAAGTAGGGTTGGATATACCGAATGCAACAATCATGATTATCGAAGATGCTCAGAGATACGGGCTTTCACAGCTTCATCAGCTCAGAGGCAGAGTCGGAAGGGGTGAGGAACAGTCGTACTGCATTTTAATCGCAAAGCATCTGGACGAGGTTTCTAAAAGACGCCTTAAAACAATGTGCGAGACAACGGACGGTTTCAAGATTTCGGAAGTCGATATGCAAATCAGGGGACCGGGAGAATTTTTCGGGACAAGACAGTCAGGGGTTCTGAATTTTGTTTTAACTGATTTGAACAAGGACAGGGATATACTCGATTCTGCAAGAAAGATAGCATTCGGAATAATCGAGAAAGACCCTCAGCTAAGAATGGAAGAACATAAAGTCATTAAGAAAATGTTTCTTACGTCTTACAAAGATGCCATGTATTTGATGAATATTGCCTGAGAACCAGATAAATTTATTATTCTAATTTACATTTAGTATTAAGGATTAAAGCTATATTTTTGTAGATAAATTAAATTTATAATTGAGTCAAAAGCTTTCAAAAATTGAGATAACAGTCCCGGTAATGACTGTATTTCTGGATATAGCAGGAATACTAGGTGCATTTTTATCAGCGTATTACGTGAGGTTTTACACTACATTCACAAATATATTTTCGGTTGAAAAGGGTTTTCCTCAGCTTTCTATGTACGTATATTTTGCATTGTTTACTTTGCCGGTCTGGATACTTACACTGCAAAACTTTAAAATGTACAAACTCAGGAGAGCTGTGTTTATAGGAGATGAATTTGTACACATTGTAAAATGCGTGTCTGTAAGCATTCTGCTGTCTATCGGTATAACATTCTTTTTCAGGGATGAATCGTATTCAAGACTTGTTTTTGCGCTTATATGGATATTCGGTATATTGTACATTACATTTGGCAGATACATAATGCTGAAAGTTGAAAAAACTTTCTATAACAGAGATATAGGATTGAGAAATGTGGCGATTGTAGGTATGTCTGAAATGGCTGACAGCATTTACAAAACATTATCAAAGGATAAATTCACGGGATTCAGGATGGCCGGATTTTTTGCTAATAATGAAAACGAAAGTGAATTTGCTAAAGGTAAAACTTATCTCGGCAACATAGAAAGCATCCCCCGTATGATAAGGGAAAATAAGATTCAGAATCTTTTATTCTGCCTTCCTCACGAGCAAAATGAATATTTATACTCAATCATTAAAAACTGTGAAGGTATAAACGTTGAGTTCATGCTCGTTCCCGATTTTATGGAGCTTATTTCAAGCAGGCTAAAGATAACAGAACTGCACGGAATCCCTTTGATGATTATAAAAACCTTTCCTCTTAGTGCCTGGGACAGGATAGTGAAAAGGTTGTTTGATGTCTTTGCATCTCTGTTTCTCCTTACTATTATATCTCCTATTTTATTGATTATAGCGTTACTCATAAAACTGACATCTAAAGGACCGGTGTTTTATAAACAGGAAAGAGTGAGTATCGATGGGAGCAAGTTTGACATGCTTAAGTTCAGGTCTATGAGAATTGACGCGGAAGCAGACGGAACACCAAAATTTGCTTCCAAGCATGATAGCAGGCATACACCTATCGGGAGATATTTAAGAAAATTCTCTCTTGATGAATTGCCTCAGTTTTTGAATGTTCTTCGCGGTGATATGAGTATAGTCGGTCCAAGACCTGAAAGAGAATATTTTATAAATATCATGAAGGAAACCGTTAACAAATATCTGGAAAGACACCGCGTAAAATGCGGAATTACGGGATGGGCTCAGGTCAATGGTTTACGAGGATCAGAATCTCCTATACAGACCAGAATTGAATACGATATTTATTATATTGAAAATTGGTCTTTAGTTTTTGATATTAAGATTATTCTGAAGACTTTAAAAGAAATGTTTTTCTCAAAAAATGCTTTTTAACAACTTATTGAAATAAAAATTGATACCTGTATTAATTTTCTTCGCACATGCAATTTTTGCGGTATGGGCTTTCGCAAAATCTTACCAGATGGACGGATTGGTTCAGGCTTTTTTGAATTTATTTTTCATCGTGATTCTCTTTACAGTCGGTTGGACCATATCAGACCTTGTTGTTGGCTTCCTCATTTCAAGTGAAGGATATGAGATACTGTTGCCTACGGGTAAGGTATCAATGTTTTTTCTAAAAATTACAGGGTTTATTCAGCTTTACGGAAACGGCTACGGAAGAATTCTTCCAAAAGATTCTGTGTCATTAATCATGCTGACTGCAATAGAATATTTCTTTTACAGGTTTTATTTCAAGCAGACAAAAATGAACTAACTTGAAACGATTAAGACTAAAATATTATATCTTATTGGTGTTTTTTATGGCAGCGTCATTTTTATTTCCTCACAACCTGTCCATTCAGGCGAGAAAAGGTATTATGCTGCAATTTGTTACTTACAACGGCTTTGGAAACAACCTCTACATCGATAATGTGGTTATGGGAAACAGAGTCAATTTCGACCTTGCTGTAACTTCATTCAATAACATTCAAAGGGATACTACTTTTCTTCCGGGTTCTGATTCATACGACGTTTCACCGGAGATAACTATCTCAAATATTGGTTTTAATAACATCTCTGACAGTACTAAAGTTTTTCTGCGAATTCCCGAAATCGGATATCTGGATTCCGTTAAGATTCCTCCTCTGGCTTCAGGCCAGATAAGTTATGCTGTGTTTCCTCTTGCGTCAATTCCTGCAAATCAGAGAATTACGCTTACAACATACTTGGCAAGCACGGCAGACTCTACGGAGATGAACGATACTGCCCGCCAGACATCTCTTTTCCTGACGGGTGCCTCAAGGAATGCTCTTCTCGAAGAGTTTACGTCGTCAACTTCACCTGCCTGCGGCACTAACAATTTATTTCTCGATACTTTTATAAATAATAATTTCAATAAAATATCCGCAATAAAATATCACGTTGGATTTCCTCCCCCGGGAATCGATTCCATGTATCTATTCGATACTGTTATGGTTGAAGAACGAAGGGCTTATTATTTTTCAAACTCCGCACCTGTTTCAATAGTAAACGGCAGAGATAGAATTTTATTGCCGTATTATGTCGATTCAAATCTTTTTAGTCCTTATGAAAGAAGCGTTGAGGAAGGCTCTCCTGTAGAATTATCCGTTACAAATACACAGGTTGCACCCGATACAATTGAATCCATTGTCAACGTGAATTTCCTGTATCCTTTTTTGAATAATAATTTAAAACTTAGAGTTGCGGCAGTTGAAAGACAGGTGATATACCCTCATTCAATAGGTGCTAGCGGCGACAGCATCTTTTATGACGTGTGCAGAAGAATGTATCCCGATGCAAACGGGTATCCGCTAACCGGAAATACAGGCAGCCAGCAGTTTGTAATCAGATTTCACATAGATTCATTATGGAAGGATACATCAATCTATACAGTTGCCTTTATTCAAAGCGATGTTGATAGAACCGTTTATAACTCTGCCAAAAGTGATACTATGATTGTTAACATCCATAATATCAATATACCAATCCCAAAAACAGTAAAACCGGATTTTGAGTATCGGTATAAACCCGGCAGAAAACTATCAATGTTTTCATACTCACCCGCGCTTGATGATACTGTCTCATACTTTAATTATGAAAACTTCGAAGGTCTCTTCCTTCCAAAAGGATGGAGAATAAATAACATTGATGGTTTCCTGACCTACGAGAAGTTTACAGGGGTTAACGGCGTAACTCTCGGAGGTTTCAGCTCCGTGAAGATGCCATTCTTTGACTATGCTAACATTGGAGAAAAAGACACTCTCTTCAGTGTGATTTTTGACAGTGTTTCTACCTTTGATACACTGACGTTTGACTGGGCTTATGCTGTTTATCTTTCAACATTCACGGACAGCCTTGAAGTAAATGTTTCTGTTGACGGAGGAAATACATTCACTAACATTTTCAGAAAAGGCGGGTATCAGCTTGCATCGGCGATTTCGACTACCCTGCCTTTTGCACCTGTTAATGCACAACAGTGGAGAACATTCAGATATTCATTGTCAGACGTTATACCACCTGATAATCCGCAAAATATAATTCCTGGAAGTTTCTCACTTGAGCAGAATTATCCGAACCCGTTTAATCCGGCAACAACCATTGGTTACAAACTTCCCAAAAATTCCTTTGTATCAATAAAAATTTATGATTTAACAGGAAAGCATATGCTGACATTGGTAAACGAGAATAAACCCGCGGGTACACATGAAATCAGTTTTAATGCATCAGGTCTTTCAAGCGGCGTTTATTTCTACGTTCTTAATGCCGGAGATTTCACTCAGGCAAGAAAACTTGTTTTCCTTAAGTAGTGCCCTTTATTTCAAACTAATTCTGTCTCATAGTTCTAAAATTTCGCATAGAAAATGAAATTATAAAAGAGTATTTTTATAGTTCTCATTTACTTAAACTTATAAATTCAAAGCATTATGATAAAATATGCCTTAACAAGTCCATTAAGTAAGTTTTTAGATAAACCGAAAGAAGATTTTACACGCGAAGATTTATTGAGGGTTATCGAAGAAAAGCAAATTGAAGCAATAAGATTTCATTACACAGCTTTAGACGGCAAGCTGAAAGAACTAAGAATTCCACTGCCGGCAAGAAAGAACGCTGAAATTGTTTTAACCGAAGGCGAAAGAGTCGACGGCTCTTCATTGTTTAAAGGTCTCATAGACCCGGGTCTATCCGATTTATACGTTGTCCCTGTTTACAAGACAGCGTTTCTTAATCCTTTCAACAGTACAAGCCTTGATTTTGTCTGTCGTTATGTGACTGCCGATGGAGATCTTGCGCCATTCACACCCGATAACATATTGCACAAAGCAGCGAATTTATTTAAGAAAAATACAGGTATTGAACTTCATGCACTCGGAGAACTTGAATTCTATCTTTTGTTTAATCCTCAAAACAATATGTATTTCCCGCCAAAGCAGCAGGGTTACCATGCTTCAGGTCCATACCTGAAGTCAGGA
>JBHELA010000455.1:0-3748 GCA_041859005.1 Ignavibacteria bacterium | reverse complement strand
GTGTAATCGAGAACGTAAGCGGGTTCGCGAGGTTCAGGACTACGTTTGCGGACTTCAGCGGAATGAACAGCAGTGACGGCAGCGTGTCCATTGTACCGTCGGAGCATTTGATAACGGTGCCGAGCTGTATGAACTTTTCGATGTTCGTATCAATTTCCGCATTTGTACCGATCGGGTCGATTGAAACGCTGACCTCTGTTTCGTCGATAGTAACATCGGTCGTGGTTACGTTGAACCCGTAAAGAATGGGTACGATGCCAGCAGATGCTGAAACGTCAGTCGGTGTAATGAAAGGATAGCTCGCCTTGAAGATGCCGTTGTAGGGAGAGATGTTATTCGGAGTAACATTATCCCAGAGGCTCTTGAAGGACGGCAGAGAATTAACTGCCTGAGAGAACTTCGACGTTATACCGAAGCGGCTTCTGCGGTTGACTGAAGCAGTATCAGTGCCGGGCATAAAAGAGACGGGTCTTGTACCGATTATGGTCTTGCCGTCTTTGTAACGGAACAGTATGTCACCTACCGCACCACTCGGTTTCCCGAGAACAGATTTTTTTAGAATTCCCATAGTTTGAATGGTTTAAGTTTGTAATAAAGTTAATTGGTGGAATCAGGAGGAGCGTGTCCCCCCGCCCAGTTTATATTCCGCGAGGCGTAGCGGTTGTGCACGTATCTTTCGGTACCTAAATTTTTTATTCTTTAATTTTCTTTCTCAATCGTGGAGTTCGTCTCATAACACCCCCCGCTGTCATCCCCGCTTGTTTTTGGCGGGGATCTAACCTCGTTTTCAATACTTTAATTGCTTTTGTTACAAAATCTAAGTTTTGAGACAAACTCCGTGGCGGATCATCTTGCGCTTTAATTAGGGTCTGATTTGGTTTGAGTCTTGTTCGAATAATTACTTGTTCTTTCTACTATTAATCACAACGCCCGGGAAAATTGTGACATTTTTGGAAGCTCGTACAAAAAAATCTTTCTTTTGATAAAACAGGGGTTTAGAAAAAAAGGCTTTGATTCCGTGCTGAAAAAATTATCATTCCGTGATAACAAAGTGTCATAATTTCTTTGTATGTTGTGATTAATAGTAGGAGGGGGCGTGTGCAACCTTAACAAATTAAGGTATATCATTATTAAAAAAATATGTACCAAAAATTAACAGTTATACCGTAAATGTAAAAATTAAAACAAAGGAAGGAATTACTTTTATGAAAAAAGAATTTATTGGCAGAAACGATAAGGAAGAAATTAATCAGGATTGTGATTTTCTGAATAACAGTATAAGAATGACAGGATTCGAAGACAATTTGTCAGCGACGGAATCTGTGGAACCCGCGAGTACCGGATATTCGCAGAACGATTCCTGTACGGGTTCAGGTGATGAGCTTATGAGAAGAATTCTGAAAATAAAGAACAGCACCGGGTATGAAGATTTCAACAACGTCAGACCGGAAGACGGCAGTCCTGAATCACTGATGTCTGTAGAAACAAACGAAGATGTCAATCCTGACCAGGGAACTGCATTAAAAGGAAAACCCCGCACAGAGCTTAACTGTTTTAACAGCGATGACAGTGAAACAAGATTAAAGAAGACAAATGCAATCGGGAAATTTTACAAAGACGAAGAGCAAATGGAAAAAGTTACAGCGATGTTAAGAGGAATATTCAGCGAACTTTTTGAGGAAATGAACATCGATGAAACACCTGAAGATGAAATGCAAAACGCTGCTGAGCTGTTCCTGACAAAGAGACCATGGGACGTTAACAAATATCCGGACTACAGGAAGCAGCTTATATACGTGATTAAATTTAATGTTATACCGAACATGCTGAACAAATATTTCGGCAGAAAGAAGAAGGACATTACCGACGATGAAATTCAGATGAGAAATTTTATGGGTAAAGGGCTAAGAGACGCACCGCGCGAAAGGAACGTATTCAGAAAAGAACCGATACCGGAATTTGATGTAGATGCAGACAACGGAAAGGTGATTTATTACTTTGAAGAGAAAGAAACGGAAAAAAGGATAGACAGGGCTTCATACGAATCACAAAAGGAAAGCTTTGAGAAAGAAAGAAGAGGCAAAGTTGCAAGAGATATAATATTGGAAGCAGAACTTGCTGTATTGAAAAAGAAAGACGACGAAATTGAAGTTCTCTGGGAGATTCTTAAAAGCTCGAACGATTACGGAAAGATAGACATGATTGCAGCGAAGAAGATGAACAAGACACCCGGAGAAATAAAGACTATAAAAAGACGGCTTACGAGGTATTTGAGAAAAAAGATAAAACTTAATATAAATGAATCCTTGAAGGATGAATACGATGGTTGAGTATAGAAAGAAAAAGTGATAGCATTGCTGCGTTTTGACATATTACCCCCAAAAAATGGCAAAACAGGTACCATATTACCCCCTAAAAATGGTAATTATAATAATTATTACCTGTGAATAATCAGATATATTAAGTATATTACTTGTGAAAAATCAGAAAACATGTATTTTAGAAGAAATATTGATGCCGAGTTGTTACGCTGGGCAAAGGAGAGCAACAAAAAGCCGCTTCTTTTAAGAGGTGCAAGGCAGGTTGGGAAGACTTGTTCCATTAGGGAATTTTCAAAGTCGTTCAGGTATTTTCTTGAAGTGAATTTTGAAAAGGATTCAAAAGTACATTCTCTTTTTGAAAGTGACCTATCTCCAAAAGAGATTAGCAGGGACCTTTCGGTTTACTATAATGTTCCTGTTGTTCCGGGTGAAACGCTGGTCTTTTTTGACGAGATACAATCATGCAGTAATGCAATTTCATCGCTTAGATTTTTCCATGAGCAATATCCGGAATTGCATGTTGTTGCCGCTGGCTCGCTTCTGGAGTTTGCTTTAAGCGAGATTCCTTCTTTCGGTGTGGGAAGAATCAGGTCTATGTTCATTTATCCTTTTTCTTTTGATGAGTTTCTTTCTGCAATGGGCGAGGAAGAATTGCTGAGAGTAAAGAACGAGGCGTCACTGATTTCACCGTTGAGCGATCTGCTTCATGAAAAGCTTAATAAATTGCTGAAAGAATTTTTGGTGTTAGGAGGTATGCCGGAAGTTGTGATGAATTATGCTGTGAAAAGGGATATTAATGAATGCCAGAACGTTCTGAATGACCTTATTATTTCGTATAAGACAGATTTTGCTAAATATAAAAAGAGAGTACCCTCTCTTAGGATTACCGAGGTTTTTAATTCTGTTTCAAAACAGTCAGGCAGTAAATTTGTTTATTCAAGAACAGAGTCTAAATCCGATATTCAACAGATTAAAACAGCGGCAGAACTGCTTGTGATGGCTGGGCTTGTAATTCCCGTTACACACAGCTCTTCAAACGGGATACCGCTTGGCGCGGAGGCAAACGGGAAAAAAAGAAAGCTGCTGATTTTTGATACGGGTATTTTGCAAAGATTGCTTGGGCTTGATATAAGAAATTTATTGTTTCAAAATGATTTTGACGCTATAAATAAAGGAGCTATTGCAGAGGTCTTTGCCGGGCTTGAAATACTCAAAGCGATGAGCTGCTATGAGAAAAATGATTTGTATTTCTGGCAAAGGGAAGCGGTTAGCAGCAGCGCTGAGGTTGATTATGTTTTGCAAATTAAGGATAAGGTTATTCCCGTGGAGGTGAAATCGGCAAAGAAAGGTTCGATGAAAAGTTTGTTTATTTTTCTTGAGGAAAAGAAGAGCGAATATGGCGTGAGACTTTCAATGGAGAATTTTTC
>JBHELA010000214.1:0-4130 GCA_041859005.1 Ignavibacteria bacterium | reverse complement strand
GACTTAGAACATTAGAAACTTATTGCTACTGATATTTCGTCCCTACGGGACTTTTAAAATATAGAAATCAATAGCTATAAATATTTTGTCTCTACGGGACTTTATAAGTTAAAGAACATTACAAAATTTCGCTGCAAGCAGCGTGGAATTAAACCCAAAGTGAATAAACAGGGCTTTTTAAGTTGAAAATAAATACTATTAATATTCGAATCCGAGAGTAATTGTAGCTTCGCTTCTTGTGTTAGAATTATCTTCGAAAATTTTCTGCTCACCATCCATCATTACATATCTGTATTCAAAACGGACATAAGCTTTTTCGACGGGCTTATACTCAAACCCAAGAGAAAGGGAGTTAGCTTTTACACCTCTTCCGTTATTAAGAGGTAAGGAAACAACACCTTCAAGATCCTGGAAAAAGTCACCTCGGATTGAGGCGCTGTAATGAGGCGAAAATCTGTATCTTCCTGCAACACTTGCACCGTAATAATATGCTGTCTTGGTAGAATCGGACTTGCTGGATTTTTCCTGCATACCAAAATCGGCAGATGCAACTATATCAATTTTTTCATGAGGATAAACATTAAAGATAAGGTTGTTCAACGTACGGGTTTTTCCCTGCATGCCAGTCGGCTGTTCATTGCCAATTATATTATTATAAATAATTTTTAGTTCCGGCAAAGGAATATAGTTCAACTGCGCACCAAAGGATTTATTTTTGTTGTTATCTTCGAACATATTGAATCCATTAAGTGCATAGAGTGAAGCACTGAATTTATCAGAGAAATCATAGCCGACTCTCAAACCACTCTGGAGAAAAGGCTCATAATCTGCTGGTAAAGAAAAGGAACTAAAGAAATTAAATCTGGGAAAGCTTTCTGCACCGATATGCGTTAAAAAATATCCTCCGTCAATCCAAAGATTTTTGACGGGGGAAAATCCGACATTTGCTTCCTGAACATATTTCGTTTTCGTAACAGGTCCCCAGTTTATATCCGGAATATCTCCGAATTGCATTGTGAATGTACCCCGAATTTTCTCATCATTGTATTTGAGTGATAATTGGGCTATGTTGAGACTTATCTGATCTCTGTAAGGAGAAAACAAATCAAACATTCTTGGATTACTGCCCGCACTTTTATCATTATCAATTGAATAATAAGTTTCAACGTATGCATTAATACTGAAATTCTTGAAATACTTCGAGATATCATTTTCCTGAGAGAACCCGTTATGAGAGGAGATACTAACTAAAACAAGAATGGATAAAAATAATTTTATATTTTTCATATTCAAAATATTTTATTGATTTAAAATAAAAATTGCATGCCCCTTTTATAGGAGCATGCAAAAATTAAAACATTACATAGCGTCTGTATAAGCATGTTCACCGTGCAGAATTTCATCAAGACCCATTTCTTCTTCCTGCTTCGAAAGAGTTACAGGCGTGATTTTATTTATTGCCCATAACATTACCCAGGTGAAACCAAAGGCATATATAGAACTAACAACAACGGTAACAATCTGTTTGATGAAGAAGCTTGAATCACCAAAGAGCAGACCGTTAGCACCATTTGGATTAACAGCAACAGAACCGAGAATGCCAAGCATTATTATGCCAAACATTCCTCCAACGCCGTGAACTCCCCATACGTCGAGAGCATCATCAACACCAAGTTTATTCTTCAAAGCAACAGCAAAATAACAGACAACACCTGCCAGAATACCAATAATCACGGCAGATGAGGTCGAAACGTAACCTGCTGCCGGTGTTATTGTAGCAAGCCCTGCTACGGCACCTGTCAGAAGCCCGACGAACTTAGGCTTCTTTTCAATCCACCATGCAAGTAGAATCCAGACAATTGCCGCAAAAGACGCAGCTATGTCAGTATTCAAGAAAGCGATTGCAGTTATGCTGTCAACTGCGAATTCGCTTCCTGCATTAAATCCGTACCAACCGAACCAGAGAAGTCCTGTTCCGAGAGCAATCAATGGAATGCTGTGAAGACCCTGATCAATTACTTTTCTTTTACCAACATAAAGCACGGATGCAAGAGCAGCCATACCTGCAATGTTGTGAACTGCAATACCGCCAGCAAAATCCTTAACACCCCATTCCCAGAGAATTCCCCCGCCCCATATCATATGGACGAACGGGAAATAGACTAAAACGAGCCAGAGTGTTAGGAAAATTAAATAAGCGGAAAACTTTACCCGGTTTGCGAATGCGCCTGTGATAAGAGCAGGTGTGATGATTGCGAACATCATCTGATAAGCGATGAATACTACCATAGGTATTCCCGCATTACCGAAAATTGGGATATTGCCTGCTGCAGTTGTTACTGCAGAAGATGTTGACAGATCAATACCACTCAAAAAAACCCAGTTGAAGTTGCCTACGATACCACCAAGTAAATCAGTACCATCGACACAATTACCACTGAAGCACATTGAAAAACCCAATAAATACCAAATAACTGTTGTCCAACCCATAGATACAAAACTCTGTATCATAATGGCAAGTACGTTTTTTCTTCCGACGAGACCGCCGTAAAAAAAAGCTAAACCCGGAGTCATAAGCATAACAAGACTCGTTGCCAGCAGCATGAAACCGGTATTACCGGTATCCCATGTGGGCATAAAAAACCTCCATTTTAAGTTATTTAAATGAACGAGATAGATAAACAAAATTAATTAAAAACAAAATAAGTAACAATGAATTATTTTAAGAGAAATTTCGATAAATTACATGTGTACAAAATAATTAAAATAAAGAAAGATATATAGAACACCGATTTTCACTGATGAAGCGGATTATCGCTGATTTTCAGAAAGTATTATTATTTTATTAGATCTAAAATAACATGTGTTCTAATAATTAAGAAAAAGATATATAATAGAACGCAGATTTCAACATATGAAGCGGATTATCGCTGATTTTTAATTTGTTATATCTTCAAGCTATTTGTCGTATTTTAAGTGAATGCCAGAAGCATTTTATATACGAAGACACAAATTACACATGAATAATACCTTACGTTAAAATATATTGCAGTACTTATGGTAATAGAGCATCATTCGCAACAAGCACAGGTAATTCGGAAAGACTAATTACAGCCTCTGTAATCCTGCCTGTGAAATAAAGGGAAAAACCTTTCTTGTTTTTTATTCCCATTGCTATTATGTCAGCATTGATGCTGTTTGCGTACTTTACAATTGAGGTTTCAACACTTTTCCCGGCTCTTATTACTATACTAAAATCACCCGCAAAGTTTTTTTTGAATTTTTCCATACGATCCTTCACAACATCATACTCCTCAAAATCTGATTTTGTGTTTATGTAAAGCAGACGGTATGATATATGCACTGTTTGGAAACATTTTATTATTTTACTAAAAACAGGAACTGCGTCGCTTCTGAAATCTGAGGCAAACACTACTTTTTTGACAGAGGCTTTTACCGGATTTTTAATAACCATAACCGGAACGTTCGAGAGTCTTACAACACGTTCAGTATTAGAGCCAATCTTAATTTTTCTTCCGGCATCACTTTCATTAATAATAATTAAATCACATTTAAGTGTTTCGGAATAATAGATAATCTCTTTGTAAACATTCTTCGATATTATAACTTTACAAATCACTTTTGAATTTTTATCAAAATGTTTTACCTTTATTTCTCGAAGCTTTGAAAGGGATGAATCGTGTATCTTTTTTATGATGCTTTTCAATTCAGATTCATATTTCCCATAATCTTCAAGTTCCGAAACATAAAAATCCGGCATCATTGCAACATGAAACAGATATATCTTATCTGTACTTATCCCGGGAAATTCCGATGCATAGGATACAGCAGAATTAGAATCAGACGAGAAATCTATGGGTATTAGAATATTCATAGCAATTTACTTATTGTTCAAAATTAATAGAATTTGTTTTAAAATATTAGTCTAAATTTATGCAGATTTTTGGTTATTAAAAATGGTATGATTATAAAGTTGTTTGTTATTACAGAAACAATTGTTTATTTTTAGAGTATAGAATAAAAACTAAACTTATTTAATTATGGAAAACCAGAGCAGAAACAACTATTTATCTTTTGCGGTGATACTTGCGATTGGTTTTATAATAGCT